>NZ_JBHSGT010000085.1:0-1418 GCF_042654605.1 Enterococcus eurekensis | reverse complement strand
GTGTGTAACTAGATTAATTTCTGTCTTCGATATTCCACAGGACTTAACCAATTAAGTTTTTGCTTCATACGATCATGGTTATAGTAATGAATATAAGAGATAATTCTTTCTTTTAATTCCTTATAGCTATGAAAAATATTTCCATAATATATTTCCTGTTTTAAGATACCAAAGAAGTTTTCAATAGGTGAATTATCATAACAGTTTCCTTTTCGAGACATGCTTTGGAATATATTATTTTCTTTCAGCATTGCTTTATATGCATTCATCTGATAAGCCCATCCCTGGTCAGAATGGAATGTTCGCCTATATAGACAATCGTTTGTCACTTCAATAGCTTCTTTTAGAGCAGCCATTATGGTCTCACCATTTGGTTTTTTTGAAATTCGGAAACTAATAACTTCTCGATTGCACAGGTCCATAAATGGATCCAGATACAATTTTTTTATTTGAATATTTCCAGAAGAATCTTTTTCATAGTATTTAAATTCTGTCGTATCTGTTGTAATTTTTTGATGTATGATATTTGAATCAAAGCGCTGTTTTATTCTATTTGGAGCAATTGTTCCAACTTTACCTTTATAAGAACTATACTTACGTGATTTTCTTGTGAAGGCAGTGACACGAATATCTAGTTCTCTCATTAAGCGTTGAATTTTCTTCTTATTCACAATAAAACCTTCGTTTTTTAGTTTTTCTCGCATCACACGATAGCCGTAATTTTCATGTTGTTTTCTAATGCGTAGAAGTGCTTCTTTAATTTTTAAATCCGGGTCGTTTCTATCGAAACGTTTTTGCCAATACATGAATGTACTTTTAGGAAAATTGAGTGTCGCAAGAAGCTCATTTAATTTGAATTGTCCTCGGAGGCTAGAGATAATTTTTGAGATTGTTTGATTTGTTCGCATGCTTCCTGCTTTCTCAGCTTCCTCAATTCTTTTAAAAAGGCATTTTCGATTTGTAAAGTTCGAACTTGTATTTCCAGTTCCTTAATTCTGTCTTTATAGTTAGAAGAATTTTCTATTGGAATCTGATTTTTCAAACTCTTATCATTCATCTTTTTAGTCATAGCTGGTGGACGCCCCTTCTGTCTAGAGAGTCCTTCAATACCGTCCTCTCGAAACCGTCTCATCCAATTGATAATCAGAGATGGATTATTTATTCGGAGAGTATTTGCTACTTCACGATAGGACAACTCACTTGTTTGATACAACTCTATCGCATTTAATTTAAATTGAACAGTATAAACATTATTTTTATGTTTTCGTACTAAACCTTCTGTCCCAAATTCTTTATAAATATTGACCCATTTTTTTACATCAGATGTACACTTTATCTTAAATTTTTTTGCTAGATAATCATATCCACCTTTTCCATCAAGATATTCTTGAACCACTTGTATTTTTAATTCAAATGAA
>NZ_JBHSGT010000083.1:0-674 GCF_042654605.1 Enterococcus eurekensis | reverse complement strand
GTGACAACCGCTGACAATGCTTTTGTTTGAGTAAACTTTCGATCTAAGTGATTCGCAATTTTCTTTTGATTGCTTTGGCACGAATGTACGCGATATTTGGGCTTCGTGTAACTAGATTTCAATCCTCGTCTTTTCATGATGCGACGAATTTTTCGACGACTCAAAATGAGATTTTTCTTATCAAGGCGTTCCTTGATTCTGCGTGAACCATATGCTCGTCTATTTTGTTGAAAAACTTCTTCCACCGCTTCTTCTAATTTTGCTTCTACTGCGCCTTGAGTCGTTTCTTTTTCTCGATAATAATAGGTAGCTCTTGCAATACCCAGTACTTTACACATGGCTGATATCGAGTATTTGTGCTTATTTGCATCAATTACTTGTCTTTTCGTCCGAATATCAGCGCCGCTTGCTTTAAAATATCATTTTCCATCAAGAGCTGTTTATTTTGCTTTCGCAATTGAATTAACTCTTTTTGTTCAGGTGTTAAGTTATCTTTTTCTTTAAATGAGCCAGAGGTATTTGCTTGTTTCACCCATTTATCAAAAGTAGACGGGGTTAAATCATACTCTCTAATAATATCGGTTCTCTTTTTCCCTGACGCATATAACTGAACCATTTGATTTTTAAACTCTTTAGTAAACGTTCGACGTGGTTTTCTTTCTGACATTAACAAT
>NZ_JBHSGT010000082.1:0-584 GCF_042654605.1 Enterococcus eurekensis | reverse complement strand
TTCTAGTTAGAAAACAACGGCCCGTACCGTAAACCGACACAGGTAGTCGAGGAGAGTATCCTAAGGTGTGCGAGAGAACTCTCGTTAAGGAACTCGGCAAAATGACCCCGTAACTTCGGGAGAAGGGGTGCTGTTCGTAAGAACAGCCGCAGTGAATAGGCCCAAGCGACTGTTTATCAAAAACACAGGTCTCTGCAAAATCGAAAGATGAAGTATAGGGGCTGACGCCTGCCCGGTGCTGGAAGGTTAAGAGGAGTGCTTAGCGTAAGCGAAGGTACGAATTGAAGCCCCAGTAAACGGCGGCCGTAACTATAACGGTCCTAAGGTAGCGAAATTCCTTGTCGGGTAAGTTCCGACCCGCACGAAAGGCGTAACGATTTGGGCACTGTCTCAACGAGAGACTCGGTGAAATTTTAGTACCTGTGAAGATGCAGGTTACCCGCGACAGGACGGAAAGACCCCATGGAGCTTTACTGTAGTTTGATATTGAGTGTCTGTACCGCATGTACAGGATAGGTAGGAGCCGTAGAGATCGGGACGCTAGTTTCGATGGAGGCAATGGTGGGATACTACCCTTGCGTTAT
>NZ_JBHSGT010000081.1:0-979 GCF_042654605.1 Enterococcus eurekensis | reverse complement strand
GTGTACAGAAATGAAAAAAGCCCATAAAATCAGAATCTACCCTAATTCAAGACAGGAAATTCAATTTCAAAAAACCTTTGGTTGTGTTCGGTTCTACTGGAATTTTTTACTTGACCAACGGATTACGAATGACAAGATGAAAAAAGAAAATCCTGAATATATTGAAAACAAACTGACCTATGCTGGACTGAAAAAGCAAGAAGAATTTTCTTGGTTAAAAGAAGTTGAAGCACAACCTCTAAGCCAAGTAAATATGGATTTGAATAAAGCGTACAAAAATACGTTCAACTCTAAATTCGGATTTCCTAAATTCAAGAGTAAAAAATATTCAAAGAAATCCTATCGAACTGCCGTAGGCATGAAAGTCAACGGACGATACTTCTATGTTTCTAAAGTTGGTTGGGTCAAGATGGCAGAAGAATTGCGTTTCAAAGGGAAATTAATGAACGTGACGATCAGTCAAACTAAATCAGGGAAATATTTTGCGACATTCTTAGTTGATGCTGAGAATTTCCAACAAGAACCCGTAGCAAATAACATTGGATTAGATTTGGGCTTAACTCATTTCTGTATCACATCCGCAGGAGAAAAAATCGATAATAACCGATTCTATCGCTCTCTTGAACAACGGTTAATACGCGCACAACGAAAACTTTCCAAGCGTTTGGAAGTTGCGAAAAAACACAATCGAAAATTAGATGAGTGTCGCAACTACCAAAAACAAAAAGTAAAAGTTGCGCGTATCCATGAGAAAATTGCCAACCAACGTACTGATTTTTTACATAAACTATCTTCACGACTTACTGATGAGAACCAAATCATTTGTATTGAAGATTTGAATGTAAAAGGGTTGGTTAAAAATCATAAATTAGCGAAGTCAATATCAGATGTATCTTGGAGTGAATTCGTTCGACAATTAGACTATAAATGTGCATGGAAAGGTCGTACTTTAGTTAAAGTTGACCGATTTTTCCCAAGT
>NZ_JBHSGT010000080.1:0-840 GCF_042654605.1 Enterococcus eurekensis | reverse complement strand
AATGAGCGAGTAATTTGTTGGACGATATGAAAACGATCGGTTACAATTTGAGCATTTGGAAAGATAATCTTAATCAATTGTTGATAACTAGCGTTCATGTCCATCACCAAATAACGCACTCCCAGACGAGCTTTTCTGGGAAAACGCATGAAGTATTGGACGAGTTTATCAAGTCTACGGTCTTCTAGCACCTCAAATAAGCGGTTATTTGTCCCGTCAACACAGATGAAGCTCATTGCGCCTTCACAAGACTTCATTGATTTAAATTCATCGACACAAAGAACCTGTGGTAGCGTTTGATAGCTTTTATGATACGTTTGCGCCAGTTCTTCTTGAATTCTTAAAACAGAGATATCCGATACAAAGTATCGCTGAGCAATCGACTTACGAGAACAAACTTGAGCTAATTCTAAAAGAATTTGATATTTCAACTCTTTTGCCAAATGATCATGACGTGCAACAATTGGGGTTTGAGCGATGAAGGTTTTTCCGCAATGACGACAAAGAAACCGTGAGCGTTTCAGCTCTAAATAGGTTAACGTGTTACGAAATAAAGCCATTTGGGTACGAGTTGTTTTTGTTCCATTCTTAACGAGTTCACCTTGATTTTTTCTCCCGCATTTCTCACAATGAGTCGGGTTATAAGTCAAGGAGCCAATAATTAATTGAGCAGTGACACCTTTTATTTTCGCATCCTCCAACCAATTTTCTGGGAAAGTAATATTTTCATCTGTTAATCCAAGCATTTTTCTAGTATTATTGTCCATGAGGCTTCACTCCTGATTTATGTTTGTTTTAGACGACTACATTTTATCAGTTTGAGGCCTCTTTTTGTTAGCA
>NZ_JBHSGT010000079.1:0-562 GCF_042654605.1 Enterococcus eurekensis | reverse complement strand
AATCCCAGTTCCTGTGTAATCTTATCTTTTCCTCTGACGGAGAATCGATTGAACGCCAAATTGGCTTTCAGATTTCCGAAAGCTGGTTCTACATCTATTTTTCTTTGACGGTAAATATCCCCTGTGAATTCCTCTTTTAATAGCTCCCTTACGTGAGCTTTAAAATATTCCCAGTTTCCATTTTTTTGAATCACTCGGTTTTTATTGCTTTTTGAACGAGTACATAAATTTCTAACAGGACAATCGAAACAAGACTCACATTCATACATTTTAAGTTGTTTTTTGAAACCATACTTATCTGTTCGAGTAGAATAATTTCTAAATTTAACTTCTCTATTATTGGGACAAGTATAGGTATCTGCCAGCTCGTTATAAGTCCAGTTGTCAGTAATGAATGGATTTTGTTTATATTTTTTCGTTTGTTCTTTCTGGTACATCGTATATGTAATCAACGGCGTTCTTTCAAACTCATCTAGAATCGCTTGATAATTTTCTTCACTGCCATAACCTGCATCCGCCACAATATAAGTAGGCAGGTCGAAATAAGATTCTTTAATTGTCT
>NZ_JBHSGT010000078.1:0-693 GCF_042654605.1 Enterococcus eurekensis | reverse complement strand
TTTACGGTAGATAAAGTCAGAAAAGTCCTTCAATGCTTTTTTAGGTTCTTTACGTTTAGAACGAAGTGCTTTTCTTACTTGAGTATCGGAACTTTTGTCGATTTCATCACTTAATCCTGTCACTTTCGTTTCTAATGCATTCACGATTTTCTGTAATTTCTCTGTGTCTAATTCTTCATCTTCTGCACAAATAGATGGAATGATTTGTTCTTCCACTAGCTTTAAATAATATTCTTTTGATTTTTGTCTCAATGACTCTTCAAATCGTTCCGTGCTCTTTTTCCAAACAAACGTATATTTATTCGCGTTCGCTTCTAATTTTGTCCCGTCAATAAAGATTGCTTCTTCGTCAATTAATTTTTGAGATACAAGCTGATTTCTAAATTGAATAAAACATTCTTGAAGAATTGGCTGAACCAAAGGGTTCACTCTAAAACGATTGATGGTTCTAAAATTTGGGAATTGTGACTGAGTGAGCCACATGGCACGAATACTATCTTTAGACATCGCTTCTATTTTTCTGCCTGAAAAAATAGACTGTGTGTAGCCACACAACAGCAACTTTAACATCATTTTTGGGTTATATGAAGAGGTCCCCATTTTATGATCAAAGACTGAAAAGATTTCTTCAGGAATACTTTCGACTAATTCATCTATCGCGAACGCGATATCATTTTCTTCTAAATAAATTTC
>NZ_JBHSGT010000077.1:0-587 GCF_042654605.1 Enterococcus eurekensis | reverse complement strand
GAGTAATCCGTTTTTGTTACCCCTGTTCTCAAGTTATCCGAAACGACCGTTTCAGGTATTCCTTGAAAAAATTCTAAGGCATGAATATGAGCCGTCAACCAGTTATCGGTTTTCATATCGTAAAACCCTTCGACATAGCTGTATTGACTGAATGGCCAAGTGGCTACGAAAATGTAGACTTTGATGTCTTCACCATTTTCACTGTTTTTAACGGATAACGTACTGCCTGCCCAATCCACTTCTAAGATTTCACCGGGTTTGCGATGAATAGGCATGGTTAATTTGTACTTCTTGCCGTAGTGCCCATATTTTTCACAAAACGTCCGATAAGCGTAAGGCATCTTGTTTTGAATCTTTGCCTCTTGTTCGTACTCTTTATGTAAGAGTTTGAGCGTGACATTCTTTTTGAGCAGTTCTTTATGGATATAATCCCAGTCGGGGTCGTAATACCCACGTTGATTAGCACTTTTCTCAGGGAATAGATAATCTTCCAACCAAGAATTGGTCATTTTTTCAGTAAGTTCTTCTAAGCCTTTGGCTTTTGCTTGATTCACCACCTCTCTAATTTTGTCTCTTGAATGCCCCGT
>NZ_JBHSGT010000076.1:0-2192 GCF_042654605.1 Enterococcus eurekensis | reverse complement strand
ATCTTGGGAGGTTTAATTAATGTCAAATAAAAATGAATTTGTTCCATTACCATTCGAAATCGATGAAGAAAAACGAAAAACAAATGAAGAGAACCCTCTTTTGAGGGTTAAAAAGAATGATATCGAAATTGAAGTGTATCAAGGGATTGAGCGATATATGTTCTTCCACTTAATGAAGGAGTGGGTTTTAGATGATCGTTGATTATACAAAAGTCCCGCAAATCTATCTTGTTTGTGGAAAAACGGATCTTAGGAGAGGAATTGATGGATTAGCTAGCCTAGTTCAAGAAAATTACAATCTTGATCCTTATTCAGAAGCACTCTTTTTATTTTGTGGTAATCGTTCTGATCGATATAAGGCGCTGTATTGGGATAAAAATGGTTTTATGCTTCTTTATAAACGCCTTGAAACTGGCAAACTTCAATGGCCGCGGAATTCACAAGAAGTTCAACTGTTAAATGCCCAACAAATTCGCTGGTTGTTGGAAGGCTTGAGCATCAATCAACCACGAGCTATCGGGCAAGCAGTAAAAGGATATATCTCATAAAAAGATAGCTAAAACCCTTGATAATATAAGGTTTTTAGCTATCTTTTTATCTATTTTTATGATATAATAACAGAGGTTATAAAATTTGAGGAGGTGAATTTATTGGGGAATTTAGATGAAACTTTAAAAGTAAAGGCTCAAAATAATGAACAATTAATTGCAGAAAACCAACAGTTACGAAAAGAGATTACAGCATTACGAGAACAAGTAGCAGAAATGAACCGTCGCTTATTTGGCCGTTCAAAAGAAACGGTTAAAGAGAATAAAGATCAATTAGCTTTATTTGATGACCAGCTTTTTAGCGTATCAGAGACAACTGAAGAAGAAACCGTTCAAGTGATTGAAGCCCACGAACGTAAGCGTAGACCAAAAGGGAAAAAAGCTTCGCTTATTAAGGATTTAAAAGCGAACAACATCCATTACGAATTAATTGATGAAGCACGTTTTTGTCCATGTTGTAGCGAAACAATGAGTCACATTGGTCAGACGGTTATTAGAGAAGAACCCATATTTATCCCTGGACATTTTGAGAAAAACGTCCATATTCAACATGCTTATAAATGTCACTATTGTCCAGAGGATGAAACAACAACAATCGTTAAAGCACCTGTACCGAGACCATTATTAAATAATAGTTTAGCTTCTGCAACAGTGGTTGCAGAAATTATTCATCAAAAATATGAATTAGCAATCCCTTTGTATCGACAAGAAAATGATTGGAAAACCTATGGATTAGAAATGACAAGAAAAACGATGTCTAATTGGCTTATTACTATTGGCCAGCGTTATCTTGAACCTATTTATCATGCATTACAATCACAACTTATTAAAGAAAAGGTGCTTCATGCAGATGAAACGCCTTTGACTGTTCTCGACAGCAAGAAAATGAAGAATTATTTATGGCTATTCCAAACAACTGAACGTGCAAAAAAACCTGTCATTCTTTACCATCACAATGAATACCGATCCGCTGCAGTTCCTACAAATTTCTTAAAAGGATTTACAGGCTATCTGCACTGTGATGCTTACGCAGCGTATTCAAACATCCCAAACATTAGAACTGTACGTTGCTTGAGCCATGCGAGAAGAAAATTCTTCGAAGCTATAGGGACAAATAAAAAAGGAAAGGCTGCAGAAGCTGTCAAACATATTGATTCTTTATTTCGTCTGGAGCGGGGATTAAGAGGTTATTCGGATAAAAAACGCTATTTCCTTCGAAAGCGTCAGTTAAAAACAGCATGGAAACAGTTATATACTTTTTTAAGAAATTGTCAGGCTCTGGGACGTGGAAAATTAGCAAATGCCATTAATTATACGCTTGGGCACTGGAAAGATTTTACGCGTATGATGAATGATGGCCGATTAGAATTATCCAATAATTTAGCTGAACGTTCCATTAAAAAAGTTGTGATAGGGAGAAAGAATTTTCTGTTTTCTAAGAGCATTCCGGGAGCGAAAGCGACTGGAATTATTTATAGTCTTGTCGAAACGGCAAAAGCCAATGGGCTTTCACCTAGAAAATATTTCACCTATTTATTTAATGAATTACCTCAGCTTGGTGATTTTCTATCTCAGGAATCTCTTGCAAGGTTTTTACCTTGGGATCCTAAAGTTCAGCTTCTTTGTGCTGAAATAAAATCTAAA
>NZ_JBHSGT010000075.1:0-558 GCF_042654605.1 Enterococcus eurekensis | reverse complement strand
TTTTCCAAATAATCAAATAGAAAGGAGGTCCTCTCCATGAAATTATTTGTTGGTTTAGATGTTAGTTCTGAGAAACTAGATACTTGTTTTTTAACAGACGATGATGATTTGTCGATTCTGTTAGAAAAGACCTTTCCGAATGATTTAAACGGGGCAACGGCGATTAAAGATCAAATTATCAAGTTCACTGAATCCATGATTTTCCAGAAAATCGTGATTGGAATGGAATCAACGTCTCTTTACAGCTTCCATCCAGCGACTTTTTTTCAAACGGATAAAGAACTCAATCAGTATGAACTGGTTGTCACAGTGGAAAACCCCTTTAAAATCAAACAATTCTCTCGAATTTTTGATGAGGATAAAACGGATCGTATCGACGCGTTTCGTATCGCTGATTATTTACGTCTTCAACGGTATTCTTCTTCGCCACTGAAAGAAGAAAAATACATGGCACTTCAACGATTGACTCGAACCAGATATCAAATGGTTTGTCAGCTGACAGAGGCAAAGCAACACTTCCTTGAAAATCTTACTTACAAGTGTAATACCTTGAGCCGT
>NZ_JBHSGT010000074.1:0-1653 GCF_042654605.1 Enterococcus eurekensis | reverse complement strand
CCATGACAAATAAAAAGAACGATCGTTATACAGATGAATTTAAAGCTACGACCATTCAACGAATGATGCCCCCTAAAAATGAAGGTGTGCGACAATTAAGTGAAGAATTAGGCGTTCCTGAAGCAACACTTTATTCTTGGCGTAAAAAAGCGCGGATGCAAGGGAAAGCGACACCAGGAGGGAAAAAGCATACTGAAAAATGGTCAAGTGAAGATAAGTTCTTAATCGTCATGGAAACTTTCTCCATGAATCAAGCAGAATTAGCAGCCTATTGCCGGAAAAAAGGCTTATTTAAAGAGCAAATTGAGGCATGGAAAAAAACTTGTCTTTCGGCGAACACCCAAGAAGAAAACCGCACGAAGGCTCTTTCTATCGAGTTAAAAGAAGAAAAGAAACAAGCGCGACAATTAGAAAAAGAGCTACGAAAAAAAGAAAAAGCTTTAGCAGAAGCCGCGGCTCTCTTATTATTAAGAAAAAAAGCACAAGCGATCTGGGGGGACCTCGAGGAAGAATGATTCCTGCCTCAGATCGCAGACAAGCAGTCGCGCTCATTCAAGAAGCCAATCGCAATGGCGCGCGTTTATCCAAAGCTTGCGAAGAATTAAACCTCAGTGTGCGGACGTACGAACGATGGACGGCAGAAGGACAAGTAAAAGAAGACCAACGACCTTTGGCGGAACGTCCTACGCCGAAAAATAAGTTGACGAAAGAAGAACGCGCAGAGATTTTACGAGTGGTTTCAAAAAAAGAATTTATGAATTTACCACCGAGTCAAATTGTTCCGAAATTAGCTGATCAAGCCATTTACATTGCGTCCGAATCAAGCATCTATCGTGTGTTGCGAGAAGAAAAAATGCAAAACCATCGTGGGCGAAGTCAAGCGCCACAGAAACGGTTGGCTCCGAGCCACTTAGCGAGTCGCCCGAATGAAGTTTGGACCTGGGATATCACTTGGTTAAAAGGTCCGGTAAAAGGACTGTTTTACCGATTGTATTTAATCATCGATTTATTTAGCCGGAAAATGGTCGGTTGGGAAATTTGGGAAACAGAAGAAGCGCGGTATGCCGAACAATTGATTCAGCAAACGGTTATAAAAGAACAAATTCAAGGGCAACCACTAGTTTTACATTCGGATAATGGTAGCCCAATGAAAGCGGCAACGTTCCAAGTATTATTAGAAAAATTAGGTATTCAAAGTTCCTATTCAAGGCCACGAGTGAGTAATGATAATCCCTATTCTGAAGCAGTTTTTCGTACGTTAAAATATCGACCGGAATACCCGGATCATGGTTTTAAAACACTGGATGATGCACGAGAATGGACACGTACGTTTGTGGATTGGTACAACCACGCTCATCTTCACAGTGGGATTCAATTTGTCTCACCTGCAGAGTGCCATGAAGGCCGACATATCGCTATTTTAGAGAAACGGAAACAGGTCTATGAGTGTGCGAAAAAACGACACCCTGAGCGTTGGTCAAAAGGCATTCGTAATTGGTCGCCTCATCAATCGGTGGCTTTGAATCCTTTAAAAGAAAGAGAAAAACAAAATTAAGCATCTCTTTCAGATGCCACCAGAAAAACTCCAGATAACCCTCGTCATCGAATAGGGGAAAAAGCTTTTCTTCCCCTATTCGATGACGAGGCCTACCG
>NZ_JBHSGT010000073.1:0-588 GCF_042654605.1 Enterococcus eurekensis | reverse complement strand
TGATAAGGTTAAGTGAATAAGGGCGCATGGTGGATGCCTTGGCACTAGAAGCCGATGAAGGACGGGACGAACACCGATATGCTTTGGGGAGCTGTACGTAAGCTTTGATCCAGAGATTTCCGAATGGGGAAACCCAACATCTTTGATAGGATGTTACTTTTCAGTGAATACATAGCTGATTAGAGGTAGACGCAGAGAACTGAAACATCTAAGTACCTGCAGGAAGAGAAAGAAAAATCGATTCCCTTAGTAGCGGCGAGCGAAACGGGAACAGCCCAAACCAACAAGCTTGCTTGTTGGGGTTGTAGGACTCCGTTGTGGTAGTTTTTTCAGATAGTCGAATGACTTGGAAAAGTCAGTCAAAGAGGGTAAAAACCCCGTAGACGAAATTTGGAAGACACCTAGGAGGATCCTGAGTACGGCGGAACACGAGGAATTCCGTCGGAATCCGGGAGGACCATCTCCCAAGGCTAAATACTCTCTAGTGACCGATAGTGAACCAGTACCGTGAGGGAAAGGTGAAAAGCACCCCGGAAGGGGAGTGAAATAGATCCTGAAACCATGTGCCTACAACAAGTTAGAGCCCGT
>NZ_JBHSGT010000072.1:0-859 GCF_042654605.1 Enterococcus eurekensis | reverse complement strand
AATGGTGTCGCAGCATTTACTCGACCATTATTTGAGCATTATCAATCTGTGACACCCGTAAGCACTATTATGGTACGTGCAGATAGTGGATTCGCAACGCCCGATTTGTATGAACTTTGTGAAGAATACGATAGTCTGTATACTATCCGCTTAAAAACCAATCGTAATCTGTGCAGAATCGCTGAGCAATTCATTACTATTAAGGATAATCACGATTGGGATAAGAAAGAAGTTCATTACTATAACGCCACTTATCAAGCAAAGGCGTGGAAAAAATTCAGAAGGATTTGCATAAAATCAACTAGAGAAGCTGGTGAATTGCTTTTTAGACATGAATTCATCATTACCAATTTCTCAAAAGATGTCTCTCCAGAAATGATTTTCCAAACGTATTCAAAAAGAGGAACGATGGAAAATTACATTAAGGAAGCAAAAAACGGGTTTTACTTTGACAAAACAGACAGCCCAAGTTTTATAGAAAATCATGCTCGTATGATCGTAAGCCTATTGGCTTATAATATTGTAAACTTCATGCGAACATTATGTTTTACCAATGAAACGAAAGGGTATCAGGTTTCTACTATCCGCTTATTTTTCTTTAAAATAGCTGGAAAGATGGTTCATTCTGGAAGAAGAAACTACTTGAAATTAAGCAGTTACCATGTTTACCAGAAACTATTTTATCGGATTCTACAAAACATTCAGGTACTGCAGTGTTAAGTACGTTAATTGGGTAATTTAAAAAGTTCGTTAACCATCTGCTAGGATGAGTGCGCCCAAAATGAGGTCTTATTTGAATTTAATCCGTTAGCAAAAAGAAATTAGACCATTTAGAAGAATATTTTTGAGAAAAAGAGCC
>NZ_JBHSGT010000071.1:0-546 GCF_042654605.1 Enterococcus eurekensis | reverse complement strand
GTTCATCCGCACCCTTTGGGTGTACAAAAAGAACCCCAATCTGCTATGGTTAAAGTGACTAAACCTAACCAAAGAAAGGGGTTCTCTCAATGGCAACTTTACACGAAAATCGTCTACTTTTCAATTCAAACGTTACAGTATCTCACTCTGGTGGAAATTTATCCTCAGATTCCGGCTTAATATTAGTAAAAGAATTCATGGACAAATTTAAGTTTAGCCGAATCCTACGTAAAAACATCCAGATTCAAGATGACCGACTGTATCATATTCATGAAAATGAATCCATTCTGGAACAAATCATCTTACAGTTAATTGCAGGCTATCCTACGGATTCTTCTGCCAATATATTAGCAACTGATCCTATCTTTCAAGCTGTTTTAAACAAAAAACGGTTGGCTTCACAGTCATCTATTTCCCGCTTCTGGGATCGGATGACAACAGAAAATATCATTCAACTTCAAAAGGTTAACCAAATTTTGATTGATAAAGCACGTAGGATAAGAAATACGAATGAAATGATTTTAGATTTAGATTCCACTCACAGCG
>NZ_JBHSGT010000070.1:0-630 GCF_042654605.1 Enterococcus eurekensis | reverse complement strand
ATCGGCACCTATAAACAAGCGGAGATGGCGCGTGAATTAGGAGTCAGCCAATCGACTGTTTCTCGTGAGTTGAAACGCGGCAGAACGCGCCAACTTGACTATCAACACAATTATTACGAGCAGTATATTGCCGCCTCAGGCGCTCGGGTTTACAAAGAAAATCGTGAGAACTCGCATGCGCGGAATCATCATAAATATTCTGCAGCTTTCCTTGCTGCCTTACCTGAAAATCTAGCACCCATGAAGGGGTTACGGATTCATAGTGTGGATACTTTTGTACACTCTTACAGAAAATCACACCCTGACGAACGCGTACCATGCACGAAAACAGTTTACACCTTGATCAATGCTGCCGTACTCCCAATCCGTAATATCGATTTACCTATGAAGACCCGGATGCGGCCACGCAAGAAAAACGTTTCGGAACCGAAAGGTCATAACGCTAAGCACTTAGGTCGCAGTATCGAAGAACGCGATCCAGAAATACTCTCTAGAGAGGATTTTGGGCATTGGGAAGTCGATTTAGTATTAGGCAAGAAAATAAAAAATGAGCCTGTCATCGTCACTATGGTTGAACGGAAAACCCGCTACTGTCTAACGAAGAAAGTTTGGGGAAAAGGTGCCACAGTG
>NZ_JBHSGT010000069.1:0-1036 GCF_042654605.1 Enterococcus eurekensis | reverse complement strand
TAAGCCAATATCCAGATTATACAAGGATATTGGCTTATTTGACATCCGGTCTATTATTACCCGCTTACGTTTAGCAGATAATCCATACTCAGTTGCGATGAAAAAGTGGATAGTTTAACATTTTTACTTTCGTTGACTGCCGTTAATAAAAGTACATCGGCTAATAGACCAATATGAGAATTTGGATAAGCAGTGACAACAATTAATGGTACCCCACGTTGTTTTAATATTTTTGCGATATGATAGTTGTTTTTGCTTTCTCCACTATAAGATAGTAGGATGGCGCAATCACTTTCATTAAAACTATTAGCTAAGTGATGGTCTTCACCCGGAATATGCGAGGATAAAATATGGTGGCCGATTTTCATCATTTTATTTTGGAAATTTAGTGCAGGAATCGCGGTATCTCCATAAGCAAAAATGCCCACATGTACGGCCTGAGTGATTAATTTAACCGATGATTCGAGACTTTCATCAGAAAAAAGTTGTGCGGTTTGATTGATTGAGTGAATCGATAGTTCTTTTAATTTATCGGTAATATCTGTGTAAGTATCGTCTTCTGAAAAAGGAAAATCAGGATCAACAAGTAAAACGTCATGTGGTTGATAATGTAACTGCGAGGCAAGTTGCATTTTAAAATCTTTAAAACCTTTCAAACCAATTTTTCGGCAAAGACGGACGATACTTGAAGTCGATGTGTAAGTTTGTAAAGCGAGCTCTTGGATTGATTGGGTTAATATTTTTTCAGGATTAAGTAAAATTTGCTCGGCTATTTGCTTTTCACTTGGATTAAAATCTTTTTGTTGTTGGAGACGGGATAATATATTCATACAATCACCTTTTATCCTTTCAATTCAATGAAAAAAAGTTCCGAAATATTCGTTAAGTAAACAAATCTTTTGAACTTTGTGCCAAAATAAAGAGGAGTAGTTTACCTTTAGAACCCCTTATGATTTAATTAGTGTAACTTGAACCTCTCATGACTGAAGTCACGAGATTCTTAGGAACAGAACATACTTGCAAGCGTATTTCTTTA
>NZ_JBHSGT010000068.1:0-18876 GCF_042654605.1 Enterococcus eurekensis | reverse complement strand
ATTAAAAAAAGTGCTGAAAGAAAATCTCTATGAGATTTTTCCATCAACACCAAATATTATACAACCGAAATATAGGGATGCGGCATATGTCGCATCCTTATTTTATTAGTAAAAACTCACTATGACTAGAAGCGGTTGATAGGGTGTAGGAAGCGGAGTTTTGAACAAGTGGATTACAAGTTGAAAAAGATGAAAACGAAGCTAGCTCGCAAGAATAGGTATGGAATAGTGTAAAGGCTAGTCATAATCAAAAAGAGAAGTGAGAAAAACCTCCTAACTAAAACATTAATGAGATTTGTTTGTCAGCTTAAATCATAAGGAGAAGATCGGATAAGTTATCTTATTCATTCAGAAATATTTGAATTTCTAAAGAATAGTACCTTGGCTATTTTTATTTACTGGTGGCATGTAGAGGTTTGGAATCTCAATCAGATGTTCGTTTGGCCTGATTTAATCGGAATTTTAAACGAAAAAAAGAAGCAACTCAACATCCGTTAAGATGTCGAGTTACTTCTTTTGTTTTAACCTTTTACAGAACCTGATGTAACACCTTCTACATAGAAGCGTTGCATAATAATGAATAAGATGGTAATTGGAATGGCGATAAGCACACAACCAGCAGTAAAGGCCATAAATAATGAGTTTGAGGTAGTTCGAGTCATCATTGTAAACAAGCCAATTGCAACGGTGTAATTATCGATTTTATCACCCATAATAATTTTAGCAAAGATGAAATCCATCCAAGGAGCCATGAAGGCCATCAAAGAAGTATAAACAATCATTGGTTTTGATAAAGGTAAGGTAATCTTCGTGAAAATTTGCCATTTATTGGCGCCATCAATCATAGCAGATTCATCTAGAGCCATTGGAATCGTATCGAAGAATCCTTTTGCGACGTAGAAACCTAATGCAGCACCAGATGAGTAAACTAAAATTAAAGCAAAAAGTGTTTCAGTTAAGTTTAAAGCTTTTAAAATATAGTAGATTGCAATCATACTCATGAAACCTGGGAACATATTTAAAACTAAAGCCACTTTTAAGAAAGGTTTTCTAAGTTTAAAACGTAAGCGTGATAGAGCATACGCCATCGCAATTGTTATAAATGTCGATAAGATACAACTGATTACAGCGACAAATAAAGTGTTAAGGAACCAACGTACAAACGGGAAATTCCCTGTGGTGTTTAGTAATAAAATACGATAGTTTTCTAAAGTAAAACTTTTTGGGATTATATATGGAACAAAAGCGCCACCTTCTCCACGGAAACTCGTTAGGACAATCCAGGCAATTGGAAATAACCAAAGAATGGATAAAATAGTTAAACTTGTGTAAGACGAAGTTAACGTGAATCGTTGTTTGGCACGGTAACTTTGAATTTTTTTCTCTTTTGCCATCGATTACGCCTCCTTAAATGAATTAGTTCGTGTATAGGCAATTAAACTGAACGTAGCGGATAAGATAAAGATTAAAATACCAATGACTGACGCTAAGTTGTAATCCATGGTATTAACGGTTAAGTTGTAGAGCCACGTCACTAACAGATCGGTAGAACCAGCTCCGTAAAAGTCTGAGTTTGTTGGTCCGCCACCAGTTAAAAGGAAAATAACGTTAAAGTTATTGATGTTACCGATGAACTGCTGAATTAAAGCAGGTGTCATTACGAACAGGATTTGTGGGAACGTAATGTTTTTGAAAATTTGGAAAGCGTTCGCGCCATCAATTCTTGCTGCCTCAATTTGATCGGTTGGTAAGTTTTGAATAATACCTGTTGAAACGAGCATTGTTGCGGGAATTCCAATCCACATGTTGACGAAAATAACGGTGACTTTTGCCCAGTTTGGATCGGTTAGAAACGGAATCGCCGAATCAATCCAACCGAGGTTTAGGAGTGTTGAGTTAATCGGTCCAGCTCCATTTAGTAAGTTACGCATAATTAATAAAGAAATGAATTGAGGGACAGCTAACGTAATAACAAAAATTGTCCGCCAAACGCCTTTAAATTTCAAACCTTTTGTGTTAATCAATAAGGCTAACAATACACCGAAGAAGAAACATGTTACGGTAGCTAAAACAGCCCAAATCAGTGTCCAACCCAAAACAGGGAAGAATGTATCAGCCATCTTACCATTTAGGACGTTACCAAAGTTGGATAATCCAACCCAGGTGAATAAATTTTTTGGAGGTAAGTGATTGTGATCGTAGTTAGTGAAAGCAATCGAAATCATATAAAGTAATGGTAAAACAGTAAAGAAAAGCACGCCAAGCAATGGAATAGTCATTAAAGTAGCATGGAAACGTTCATTTAATAAGCTATTAAGATCGTCCATTGTTGAAGGAAGTTTCTTTTGTTGTTGTTTTAATTGGTAAATATTACGAGCACTTTTCAAGTTAATAACGTACAAGATGAGTATCACGACACAAAGTAAAATAGCAGCAATTCCGAATAATAATAAGAGCATAGAGTTGTCGCCTTCTTGTAACACTGGAATACCTAAACGGTCATCCATTACTAAACCTTGTTCTTTAGTTCCTAGAGTAGCTAGCACACCAAGTGCTGAAATACCATTTGTAATTAACCAAAATAGAAAAAGGACTTGTGAAGCAAGGAAGATGATTCCTTTTAACCATTGTTTATTGGCCAAATTTGCTGAACCCATGATGAAAAATGAAAGTTTTGTCGCAAGATCACCTTTTTTAAATAATTCAAGAAAAGAAAGATGATGCTCATTTTTCTTTCGTTTGAACATAATTGTTCAACTCACTTTCTTTTTAAATTAAAAAGGTGAGGCATTGCCAAACTGATGAATGCCTCACCTCATTTTTTATTCGCTTTCGCTGATTTTTGCAGTTTCGTTAACAAGTGCATCTAGTTTAGACATGAAGTCGTCTTCCTTAATGTTTCCTTTATATGCGTCGTTTAAAACGGCATCCATTGCAGGCCAGAATGAAACCATCTCAGGAATTTTTGGCATTACAACAGAGTGAGTTGTTTGTGACATTTCCATAACTGCTTTAGCAACTTCATCTGATAAAACTGCTTCATTGCTTTGTAGTTTTTTGTTTGAAGGGATAACGCCCATTTTTTCAAATTCAACTAATTGAGAACTTTCGTTAGATAAGAAGTTTGCTAATGCCATTGCAGCAAGTGGAGCTTCTGTTTGTTGGTTAACTGCAAATAATTTAACACCTAAGAAAGCTTTCATCTGAACTTCACCATTACCAAAGTCAATCGTTGGATAAGCAGCAACACCCATGTCGTCGCCAAGAGCTTTTGCTACGTCATTTTTAGACCAAGGGCCAGATAAGAAGGCGTCTGTGACACCAGATTCTAGGTTTGAAAGAGCTTCAGCATTGGATTGGATAACACCAGGATTACTCTTTTGAGCTGCGAACCATTTTAAGACTTCGACACCGGCTTCACTATTGAAGTCAGTTCCGTTTGGATCTTCACCAGTTTCACCATATAAGTGTAAATCGTTACTCATGAATAATGGACCAAATGTGTAGTTGGCACCAGCCTCAGCAAAGTTTGTTCCAATTTTTCCTTTTTCAGTTAATGTTTTCCATGATTTAATATCATCTTCTGAAAGTTTTGCTTTGTTATAGTAAAGAATTTGTGATTCAACACCGTATGGGTAGCCGTATAATTCGCCACCCCAAGTCGCGCCTTCAATTGCGGAATCAACGTTATTTGCTTTTACTTCATCCGCATATTTTGTATTTGGATAGATTAAACCTGATTCAGCCATTTGTCCTAATTGATCATGAGGCATCATGAACACGTCAGCTGCTGCTTTAGGGTCTTTTGCCACATCTTTTTTAGCATCAGCAGAACTACCCGCTGCAATTTCAACGTCGACATCTGGAAACTCTTTTTCAAAATCAGCAACAATGCCTTTGAATGTTTCAGTATGTTCTGTATCGATCCAAACTTTAACTTTACCTTCTACCTTAACTTCTTCTGTTGCGTCCGATCCAACAGAGCTGTCTTTCGGTGTGTCTTTACTGTCGCCGCCCGCGCATGCTGCTAGCAAGACTGCCGACGCGCTAAGAATTAAACCGCTTGTTAAATATTTTTTCCAATTACCTTTCATTTCGAATCCCTCCGTTAATGTTGATATTAATTTACAAGATTATTATGCAACCGATTGCAGAATAAGTCAAGTTCTTTTAGCAATCTTTTTAAAAATTGGTTAAAAAGAATGGTTTTGAGAAAGGTAACAAAAGATTTCTTTACTCTACCATAAAGGTCGTGATGGAGAACGGAAATCCCAATATATAAGGAAGTATTAAAAAAATATTAATATATGGCTTGATAATTAGGTATATCTAACTTTGATTATTCGTTAATAAAAAAGTTTTATTAAGAGTAAGGGAGCATAGGTTTTTAAATAACGAACTGTTTGAGACTTAATGTTTTCCCAATGATAATTTGATAGCAATTAATGCAATCGGTTGCTTTAATTGTTGATAAAAAATTCGGTCTGTGTCATACTAGGAAAAAATGAGTTTAAAGGAGCAATTAACTATGAATACAGCAGCAATTTATCATCGTCCAGAAAGTGAATTTGCCTATTTGTATGATGCAGAAACGATGCATATTCGTTTACGTACAGCCAAAGGCGATATTAAAAAGGTTCAATTAGTGAGTGCCGATCCGTATTTAATCGGAGAACAATGGAATGAAAATCCCGTACCAATGCTTAAAATTTTATCAACAGACCTATACGATTATTGGTTTGTAGCAGTGACTTCAGATACAAAACGTTTATCTTATGGCTTTACAGTTGAAGGTGAGGATGGTTTATCTGCTTTTTATGGTGACCATGGTATTTATCCGTTAGAAGATAAATATTTAGCAATGCCTAATAATTATTTCCGTATGCCATATTTCCAAGAAGTCGATCGTTTTAAATCACCAGAATGGGTCAAAGAAACGGTTTGGTATCAAATCTTTCCAGAACGTTTTGCTAATGGCGATCAATCAAATGATCCAAAAGGGACGTTACCTTGGGGAAGTAAAGATCCAGACCGTCAAGATTTCTTTGGTGGGGATTTACAAGGGGTTCTAGACAATCTTGATTATTTAGAAGATTTAGGAATTAATGGCCTGTATTTCTGTCCGATTTTTGAAGCTGGTTCAAACCATAAATATGATACGATTGATTATTTAAAAATTGATCCAGACTTTGGTGATGGAGCATTGTTTAAAAAATTAGTCGAAGAATGCCATGCGCGTGGCATTAAAATCATGCTTGATGCTGTCTTTAATCATATGGGAGATGTATCACCACAGTGGCAAGATGTGATTAAAAATGGTGAGAACTCGAAATATGCCGATTGGTTTCACGTTCGTGAATTCCCAGTGACTTATACAGAAGGTAAAGATTTCGAAAATGCAACGGAAATTACTTATGATGTTTTTGCTTTTACACCGCATATGCCAAAATTAAATACAGCGAATCCAGAAGTTCAAGAATACTTGTTGAACATTGCTAAATATTGGATTGAAGAATACGATATCGATGCCTGGCGCTTAGACGTTGCAAATGAAGTCGATCATTCATTCTGGAAAAAATTCCGTCAAGTTTGTGATGAGACAAAAGATGATTTCTATATATTAGGTGAAATTTGGCATTCTTCGCAACGCTGGTTACAAGGCGATGAGTTCCATGCGGTTATGAACTATGCGTATACAGATGCAATTTTAGGTTATTTTGTTAAAGACGAAATCGGAATGGAAAAAATGGTTTCAGAAATTAATAGCCAACTAATGCTTTATCCTGACCAAACGAACCAAATGCAATTTAACGTACTTGATTCACACGATACAGCGCGTCTATTAACGGAAACAAAAGAAGACAAAGATTTGATGAAACAAGTCATGGCCTTTACTTACGTACAACCAGGCGTTCCTTGTTTGTATTATGGTGATGAAATTGGTATGACTGGTGCAAATGATCCAGATTGCCGCAAATGCATGGTTTGGGAAGAAGAAAAACAAGACCGTGAGTTACACCAGTTTGTGAAAGACTTGATTGCACTTCGTCGTAACGAAGCAAAAACATTATCAGAAGGTAGCGTTCATTGGTTAGCAACAGAGACTGCTTCGGGGACAATTATTTTTGAACGGACATTGAATAATCGTACGATTCGTGGGATTTTCAATACTGGTATGGAAGCAATAACAACAGAACTAATTGGTGATAACGTGTTATCAAATGGCGTAACTTCAAAAAACAATGCAATAACAATTGAACCAAAAGGTTTTATCATTACTGTAAAATAACAAAAAAGAAACGGTTGGTATTTAACCAACCGTTTCTTTTTTGAATAACTTGCACGCTGAGAAGAATCTTCCCCAAAATTCTTCTTACCTCTATTATAGCGATATTTTGTCTTTTTCTCAAACAATAGCAACTAAGTGGTGTAACGATAATAAAACCACTTAAAATTTTGAGGAAATCCAAAAGAACGTCATAGAAAGTGTGTAGAGAAAATTTTTCCTAGTATTTTTTATTAATTATGATAGAATGATTAAAAACTGTTTAGAGATAAGGGAGTTGCTGAAGAATGAGTAAAAGTTATACAATCGCGGTTGCGGGTGCAACAGGGGCAGTTGGAACGAAAATTGTTGAGTTATTAGAGGGTGCGAATTTGCCAATTACAAAAGTGAAAGCATTAGCTTCTAAGCGTTCAGTTGGTAAAACAATTCCTTTTAAAAATACAGAGATCATAGTCGAAGAATTAACTGCGGATGCTTTTTCGGGCGTTGATATTGCCATTTTTAGCGCAGGAGGCAGCCTTTCTGAAAAATTTGCACCAGAGGCCGTCAAACATGGGGCGGTTGTCATCGATAACACAAGTCACTTCCGTATGGATGAAAATGTACCATTAGTTGTTCCAGAAGTTAATCCTGAAAGTTTACGAGAGCACCAAGGAATCATTGCGAATCCGAATTGTTCAACGATTCAAATGATGGTTGCTTTAGAGCCAATCCGTCAAGCTTTTGGATTAGAAAAAATTATCGTTTCAACTTATCAAGCGGTATCAGGTTCAGGTGCGAGAGGAATTGCAGAACTTGAAAATCAAGTCAAAGAATACATTGACGGCACACCTTTAAAAGAATTAACTGCAGAAATTTTACCAGCTGGCGGCGATAAAAAACATTATCCGATCGCTTTTAATGCGTTACCACAAATCGATGTTTTCGGTGAGGATGGTTACACATTAGAAGAGTGGAAAATGATGAACGAAACGAAAAAAATCATGAGCGATGACTCGATTAAAGTTGCGGCAACTTGCGTGCGTATTCCGGTCGTAAGTGGACATTCAGAATCTATTTACATTGAAGTTGAAAAAGAGACAAGCGTGAAAGAATTACAAGAACTATTAGCACAAGCACCAGGCGTTGTTTTACAAGACGATCCGAGCCAACAATTATATCCCCAAGCCATAAACAGCATCGATGACAAAGCAACATTTGTCGGTAGAATTCGTCGCGATTTAGATAATCCAAAAGGCTTCCATTTATGGGTTGTTTCAGATAACTTATTAAAAGGCGCCGCTTGGAATTCCATCCAAATCGCCGAAAAAATGCACGAACTAGAATTGCTATAAAAGAGGCTATAAAAAAAGCGTTCAGCGACAAGAGATAAGGAGTCAGCAGAAAAAATCGTCCTTTGATTTTCTTCGGGTGACTCCTTATCTCCGCAGTCGTTGCTTTTATTATGCCGTTTCATAAAAGAGGCTATTTTTAGAGCGTTTAACATTGAGAAATAAGAAAAAGTCTGAAAAAATGGGCCTTTCATTTTATTCAGACAATCTTATTTCCGAAATGTTGCTCCCAAAATGCCGTTTCATAAAAGAGGCTATTTTTAGAGCGTTTAACATTGAGAAATAAGAAAAAGTCTGAAAAAATGGGCCTTTCATTTTATTCAGACAATCTTATTTCCGAAATGTTGCTCCAAAAATGCCGTTTCGAATAAGAGGCTATTTTTGGAGTCTTTATTAAAAATATTTTCTTCAAATCAAACGATAGGATAACTTATTAGTATAAGTTCTACCTATCGTTTTTTTGTTATTTGATTATTCGATTGCAAAGTATGGACTATCAAATGAATTGAGTAGAAAAATACATAAGCTCCAAAAATATTTTTAAATTTTGAGAATTAAATGTAAAATCACAATTCTTATTGTTCGTTCTTCTTAACGTTTTTTATGCTTTTGCAAGCGGAGTCCGTACTTTTTGACCGTTTTCGTGTATAATAAACTGGATGGGATTTTTTTTGTAAGAGAAAATAAATAACCAATAAAAAATGTGAGAGGTGAACAATTTGAGTTCAATTAAAATTATTCCACTAAGCGGTGTGCGTGAGAACGGAAAAAATTTATACATCGCTGAAGTGAACGAGGATATCTTTGTACTAGATTGTGGTCTAAGATATCCAGAAAATGAATTGCTTGGAATTGATACAGTTATTCCTGATTTTACGTATTTAGAAGAAAATGCGGATCGTGTGGTAGGGGTGTTTTTAACCCATGGGCATGCCGATGCAATTGGTGCTTTACCTTATTTGCTTGAAAAATTTGAGGTTCCTGTTTTCGGGACAGAGCTAACAATTGAATTAGCAAAATTAGCGGTTCAACGTTATGAACCAACAAAAAAATTCAAAGAGTTTCATATTATTGATACAAGATCAGAAATTGATTTTGGTTCCGGTGTCGTTAGCTTTTTCCCAACAACACACTCGATTCCAGATTCAGTCGGTATTTGTTTAGCAACACCAGAAGGCAACATTGTTTATACAGGTGACTTTAAGTTTGACCAAACGGCGATTCCAATGTACCAAACAGATTACGCACGTTTAGCTGAAATTGGTCGTCAAGGAGTCCTAGCGTTATTAAGTACATCAAGTAATGCTGAAAATCCCGCTCCTGTTGCTTCAGAGCTGCAAATCGCTGATGAAGTTTACGACAATATTCGCTACTGGGAAGGTCGCATTATCGCGGCTTGTGTGGCGAGTAACCTTCAACGTGTGCAACAAATTTTAAATGCAGCACATCGTTCAAATCGTAAAGTGGTGTTAACAGGTCAAGATTTTAGTCGTATTATTAAAACGGCAATGAAATTAGGCAAGTTAACGTTACCTTCAGATGATTTACTCGTGACATTGAAAGAAATGAAAAACTATTCAGATGAAGAGATTCTGATTTTAGAAACAGGCCGTATGGGTGAGCCGATTAAGTCATTACAAAAAATGGCAAATGGCACACACCGGACGCTTCGTATTAAAGAAGGCGATTTAGCTTATATCGCAACAACACCGACTTTAGCGATGGAAACAGTCATGGCTAAGACGGAAGATATTATTTACCGTAATGGTGGAATTGTGCGCACGATTTCGGATAACTATCGCGTTTCTGGTCATGCGGGTCAACAAGATTTACAATTATTAATGAATTTACTAAAACCGAAATACTTATTCCCAATTCAAGGTGAATACCGTCTGTTAGCTGCTCATGCGCAATTAGCGGAAGAAGTCGGAATTCCTAAGAAAAATATTTTCATTGCTGCTCGTGGAGATATTTATGAATTAATCAAAGGGGAATTAAAACAAGCCAGCTCCGTTCCAGCTGATAACGTGATGGTTGATGGAATTGGTGTCGGTGATATCGGAAATATCGTGTTAAAAGACCGTAAAGTCTTATCAGAGGATGGCGTTTTTGTAGCGGTTGTTACGATTAGTCGTCGTGAAAAACGCATTATTTCAAAACCGCAAATTACAACACGCGGCTTTGTTTATGTGAAAGCCAATCGTGATTTATTACGTGAAGGTAGTGAAATGGTCGAGCAAATCGTCGAAAAACATTTGCAAGACGATGATTTCGAATGGGCAAAATTAAAACAAGATATTCGTGATCAATTGAGTCGTTTCTTATTTGACCATACCAAACGTCGTCCCGTTATTTTGCCGGTTATCATGGAAGGCAGCCAACGAAACCGTCGCCGTTCATAAACGGATATTGTGTGAAAATATGAAGAGTGTTACAATGGGTCCGAAATCAAAATTAAAGGAGTCGTCAAAAAATGAACGTTATTCGTGTAAAAGATGCCACTGAGGGCGGAAAAAAAGCTTTTGAATTAATTCAAGAAGGATTAAATGATGGAGCAAAAGTTTTTGGTTTAGCTACAGGTAGCACACCTGAAACGTTATATAAAGAAATGGTTGATAGTGACCTTGATTTTACAGAATGCACTTCAGTAAACTTAGATGAGTATGTTGGATTAAGCGGCGACAACGATCAAAGCTACCGTTACTTCATGAATAAACACTTATTTAATCAAAAACCATTTAAAGCAACTTACGTACCAAACGGTAAAGCAGAAGATTTAGAAGCTGAATGTGCGAAGTACGAAGAAATTATTGCGAACAACCCAATTGATATCCAAATTTTAGGTATCGGCGAAAATGCTCATATTGGATTTAATGAGCCTGGGACACCGTTTGATGCGCCAACTCAAGTGGTTCAATTAACAGAATCAACAATCAATGCCAACAAACGTAACTTTGAAAAAGTTGAAGATGTACCAACAACAGCAATTTCAATGGGAATTGGTTCAATCATGAAAGGTAAAAAAATCATTTTAATGGCCTTTGGTGAAGCAAAAGCAGAAGCAATTGCAAACACAATTAACGGTCCGTTAACAACAGATGTGCCTTCAAGTATTTTAAAAAATCATGATGACGTAACCATTATCATTGACGAAGCAGCAGCATGCAAATTATAAAATAAGAACATCCCGATTGAAAAATCGGGGTTTTTTATTATCTAAAGGCAAGTTTCGCTCAAATTGAAAAACACAAGGTCATAAATAAGCGAAACCATTAGTGTTATGAGAATCACGTGGACTTTTAGATTGTTTAAGTTAATGAGAAGGAACAAAAAGTTTAGGAAAGAAAAGCGTTCTTTTGCTACGACATAAAACGGCTCTCTCAGATCTGTGCCAGAGTAGCTTGGGAACAACAACCATTTTTCTTGAAAATTTTCATTGCTTTATATTTTAGTTGAATATGAGAAATAACGAATTTTTCATTTATCGAAATAAGCGTAAAAACGATAGAATAGCCGATAAAAGCATATTTTTTGTAAATAATCTTCGGATGATTATGGCAAAAAAATGAAAATATGATAAGATGAATAGTAAAGATTTTCATAGGAGGGTTTTCAATGAGCTTTAAGGAATTAAGTAAAAAAATTGATATTGATCTTGTAAAATCAATTTCAAAACTCAGCGATGAAGAAATGGCAATCAAGGCCAGTCGCGATGCAGAATTAAAAGCAATTATCGAGGGGAAAGATCAGCGATTCCTTTTAGTGGTAGGTCCTTGTTCAGCCGATAATGTTGAGGCAGTCTTAGCTTATGCCCATAAATTATCCGCACTGCAAGAAGCTGTGAAAGAGAAAGTCTTTATTGTTATGCGTGTCTATACGAATAAACCGCGTACGAATGGCGATGGTTATAAAGGCATGATGCATCAACAAGATGCCTCGCCGACTGGAGAGATTAATATTGTTCGAGGCATGGTTGCGGTACGTAAAATGCATAAACGCGTATTAGCAGAAACCGGTCTAACGACGGCTGACGAAATGCTCTATCCAGATAATTTAAAATTTGTCGATGACTTAGTTAGTTATCACGCTGTAGGTGCTCGCTCGGTTGAAAACCAACAACATCGCTTTGTTGCAAGTGGGCTTGATTTTCCAACAGGTTTGAAAAATCCAACAAGTGGTAATATCAATGTGATGTTCAATGCGATTTATGCCGCACAACAAAAGCAAGAATTGATGTATAACGGGGTTGAAGTTGAAACAAGTTCGAACCCATGGGCACATGTTATTTTACGTGGTGGTTTAACGGAAACAGGGGAAGCTGTGCCGAACTATCATTATGAAGACCTTGTGAAAGTCATGAATGCCTATAAAAAGAATCAGTTAAAAAATCCGTTTATCATGGTGGACACGAATCATGACAATTCAGGGAAAAAATATCAAGACCAAGTGCGAATCGTTCAAGAAGTTTTAACGAATCGTACATGGAATGAAGAGTTAAAACACTATGTTCGCGGCTTTATGATTGAAAGTTATTTAGAAGATGGACGTCAAGAACCCGGTGGCGAAGTTTTTGGGCAATCAATTACCGATCCGTGTTTAGGATGGGATGAAACCGAAAAGCTTGTTCATTATATTGCTGAAAATGTCTAAAACAAAGATTCATGACAATTAGAGGATGCGGCTTATGTCACAGCTCCTCTAATTTTTTTAAAACGCTATTGATTATTCTTGACAACCAAAAAAAATCTGCTAGAATTATCCAATGTTAACATATTTATTTCATGTGACTAGATCGTACTAGGCATGGAAAACCTAAAACGAGGGCGGATTCTACCCATTTTTAGGTTTTCCATGCCTAGTTTTTTGTTGGCCGCAAAAGAAGATTAGTGAGTGAAATAGACTTTCTCGAGAAAGGAAACAATAAAAATCAATGAAAATCAAAAAAATACTCAATCAAAATGCCGTCCTAGTCGAAGCAAATGGAGAAGAAAAGGTGGCGATTGGTAAGGGGATTGGTTTTAATAAAAAACGAAATGACACATTATTTACGCGTGAGATTGAACGTATTTTTGTCTTAGAAGCAGAGGGACAAATGAAGCTGCAATCGTTACTTAATCAAATTGATGAAAAATATTTATTTGCTGCTGAAAAGATTATCGATTATGCAGAAAATATCTTGATGGAAAAACTTAACGAGCATGTGCTGATAGCTTTAACCGATCACATCGCTTTTGCCGCTGAAAATTTAAAAAATGGTATTATTATCCGTAATAAATTATTGCCGGAGATTGAAGTTTTATATCCAGAAGAATTTCAGATTGCTCAATGGTCAGTTGGGTACTTAGTGCAAACGCTTGATGTACCGTATACTTATGACGAGGCAGGTTATATTGCAATTCATATTCACAGTGCGCGAGCAGGGGAACGCAGTAAGCATCAAAGCATCCGTGAGGTAACTATCGTTTCTGAAATCGTGCATTTAATCGAACAAGAATTATCAATTGATTTAAGAGACAAAAAGATGGCGCTCAATTATACGCGTTTAGTCAATCATTTGCGTTTATTATTACAACGCTACCATAATCAACAATATGCCGCATTGGATGATGAAATTGTCCAAATGGTGAAGTTGAAATATCCCGCAAGTTTTGAAATCGCTAAGAAAGTTCGTGTCTTACTTTTAAAAACTTACCAATTATCTACGACTACCGAAGAATTAGGCTACTTAGCCATCCATATCGAACGTTTGCGACTAGCTGGGCAAAAAGAAACGAGTCAAGAATAGTCGGAGGAATTACAGATGAAAGCATATATGCAACGTATGGGTCGCTCACTAATGCTACCCGTAGCTACCTTACCTGTCGCAGCCCTTTTTATGGGCATCGGTTACTGGATTGATCCAAGTGGCTGGGGTGGAAATAATGTCCTAGCAGCCTTCTTAATCAAAACAGGTAGTACAATTTTAGATAACTTAGGTGTTTTATTCGCAGTTGGTTTAGCGCTAGGGATGTCAAAAGACAAAGATGGATCAGCTGCTTTAGCTGGTTTAATTGCCTTTTTAACACCGATTACACTAGTTAGTACAGAAGCAGTAAAACTATTTACTGGACAAGAAACAGTCAACGTCGCATTTGATGCGATTAACTTCAAAAACGTTTTTGTTGGTATTTTAGCCGGTCTAATTGCCGCAGCAATGTATAACCGTTTTTCAAATGTTAAATTACCAATGGCATTATCTTTCTTTAGTGGAAAACGTGCCGTACCAATCGTTACAGCCGCAGTAATGGCAGCTATTTCAGCTATTTTAATCTTTGCTTGGCCACCAGTTTATACGGCATTAGTAAACTTTGGTGAAATGATTTCAGGCTTAGGCCCAATCGGAGCAGGTCTTTACGGCTTCTTTAACCGTTTATTAATCCCAACTGGTTTACACCACGCATTAAACAACGTATTCTGGTTTAACTTAGCAGGAATTGACGATATCGGTAAATTCTGGGCATCAGAAGGTGTTAAAGGCGTTACTGGTATGTACCAAGCTGGTTTCTTCCCAGTAATGATGTTTGGTTTACCAGCAGGAGCGTTCGCAATCTATCGCACAGCTCTTCCTGAACGTAAAAAAGAAATTGCATCATTAATGCTAGCAGCCGGTTTTGCTTCATTCTTTACGGGTGTAACAGAACCTTTAGAATTCTCATTCATGTTTGTTGCATGGCCATTATATGTTGTACATGCTGTTTTAACAGGTATTTCAATGTTTGTCGCTGCCTTCTTCCAATGGACAGCTGGATTTAACTTTAGTGCTGGTTTCGTTGATTTCTTCTTAAGTTTACGTGTACCAATCGCTAATAAACCATACATGTTAATCGTGATGGGATTAGTGATGGCTGTCGTTTACTACTTTACGTTTATGTTTGTTATTAAAAAATTCAACTTAATGACTCCAGGTCGCGAACCGTTAGTTGAAACAAATGAAGTTGAAGCTGTTGCTGAAGGTTCAAATAAATTTGCAACAATGGCAAGCCGCATTTATGACGCTTTAGGTGGTGCACAAAACGTAGTAACCGTTGATAACTGTACAACACGCTTACGTTTACAAGTAAAAGATACAGGTGTTGTTAACCAAGATAAAATCAAAGCAACCGGTGTTCCAGGATTAAAAGTGATCAATAAAGAAAATATTCAAGTGATTGTTGGAACAGAAGTGCAATTCGTAGCTGATGAAATGCACCGCCTACAAGGTCAACCAGTTCAAACAACAAAAGTTGCGGAAGCACCTGCCGAAACAAAATCAGCTATTGTTGAAAAAGAACAAGCGATTTATGCCGTAGCAGACGGTCAATTAGTTCCAATTACAGAAGTATCCGATGAAGTCTTTTCTTCAAAAATGATGGGTGACGGATTTGCCGTTATTCCAACAAAAGGCAAAATCTTTGCACCGATTTCAGGTAAAATTCTAAACATTTTCCCAACAAAACACGCATTAGGTATCCAAACAGCAAATGGCGTTGAGGTCCTATTACACATGGGAATCGACACTGTTAGCTTAAAAGGTGAACCTTTCACATTATTTGTTGAAGAAGGACAAGAAATTCGTCAAGGTCAATTAATTGCCGATGTTGATTTAAAAGCCATCACAGACGCTGGACGTAAAACAGACATGATTGTTGTCTTCACTAACCCAGACGCTGTTGAAAACTTAGAAATCCACCCAGGCACAGTAAAAGCCAACCAAGTAAGTGGAACATTAAGAGGTCGTTAAAAGAGTGCACAGCGACAAGAGATAAGCAGGCAGTAAAAAAAATCGCACTTTGATTTTAATTTAATGCCAACTTATCTCCGCAGTCGCTACTCTTATAACATAATTAAAAGATTTCTGAAGTCAGATATTCTATCTGATTTCAGAAGTCTTTTTTGTTTTATCTAGATTTTTACACGGAAATAAGCAGAGATCATCTCGATGATTAATGGTTATTTTTAATCAATCAAAATAACCAGTGAATTTAAAAAAATAATATTTTTGAGTAACTGTAACAATAACGTCTTATCCGAATAAATATCAAATATTTGTTTCTTTCTCAGAATCTGTTACAATATACTTGTCGAGCTGTACCTGTTTTTTGCAGCTAAAAAGGATAGAAACAATGGTATTGAACGTGCTGAGAACTATGACAGGTTTTTATAGACTGTCCCATTGCACAGAAAAAAGGAAAAATGAAAGAATAAAAGGGGAAGAGAAATGGCGACAAAACATGATATTATACTAGCGCATATCGAAAGTTTACCCGTAGGCGAGCGCATTTCTGTGCGTGGAATTGCGAAAGATTTAGATGTCAGTGAAGGTACGGCTTACCGAGCAATCAAAGATGCCGAAACAGAAGGACTAGTCTCAACGATTCAACGTGTCGGTACGATTCGGATTGAACGTAAATTAAAGAAACACATTGAAAAGTTAACATTTTCCGAAGTCGTAAGGATTATCGAAGGCGAAGTACTGGGTGGAGAACAGGGTCTTGAAAAAGATTTAAATAAATTCGTTATCGGTGCGATGAAAGTCAAAGATATGGAACGCTATATTACCCCCGGCTCACTTATGATTGTCGGGAACCGTGAAAACGTACAAACACTCGCTTTAAAGGCGGGGGCTGCCGTGTTAATTACCGGTGGTTTTCAAACAACGCCAGCGATTCAACAATTAGCTGATGAGTTAGAAATGCCAGTCATTTCATCGACGTACGATACGTTTACGGTCGCTACGTTGATTAACCGTGCCTTGAGTGATCAATTAATTAAGAAAGAAATTTTACTTGTCGGTGATATTTATATGCCGTTAGATAAAACACAATACTTAATGACGACAGATACGGTAAAAGATTATAAAATTCTTTCAGAAAAAACAGGGCACTCGCGTTTTCCGGTAGTGAATCGTAATATGCGTGTTCTTGGAATTATAACGGCCCGTGATATTTTAGAAAAAAATGATAGTCAAATATTAGAGCGAATTATGACCAAAGATCCACGCATGTCTAAAAAAGGCATGAGCGTTGCTTCGGTAAGCCATCAAATGATCTGGGAAGGTTTAGAAGTGATGCCAGTCGTGGCGGATGATTTATCGTTGTTAGGGATTGTAACGCGCCAAGATATTATGAAGGCGATGCAACTTGTTCAGCGTCAATCACAAGTTTCTGATACAATATCTGACCAAATTTCGGGGAACTTACAGCTGATTGATCATACCTTTGAAGGGGTAAAATTAGCTCAACCTGAATTTTCATTTGTGGTCACCCCACAAATGGTTAATGAGCTAGGCACGATTTCTTTTGGTGTCCTAAGCGAAATTATAGCTAATACAAGTAAACGTAGCTTACTTACGAATCAGCGTCGCAATACGTGGATTGAGCAAGTCAATTTACATTATTTCCGTTTGATTCAATTAGAAAGCGAAATTATTTTAAAACCAAAAATTTTAGAAGTTGGTCGTCGTTCAGCAAAACTTGATATCGAAGTATTTATTGAAAATTCAATCGTGGCAAAAGCAATTGTTGTTTGCCAAGTGATGGAACGACCATAGAAAGCAGAGGAAAAAATACATGAGTGAACGTACATTAGAGGAAATTAAACATGCAATTCAACAATATCAAACAATTATTATCCATCGTCATAAAAGCCCAGATCCAGATGCATTAGGCTCACAAGGGGGGCTAGCAGAATTATTACGTCAATCGTACCCAGAAAAAAAGATTTATCAAGTTGGTGAAGCGGTTGGAGGTCTTGATTTCTTAATTACAATGGATGAAATTCCAGATGAAGCGTATCAAGGTGCATTAGTAATTGTGACCGATACTGCAAATACCGCTAGAATTAGTGATAGTCGCTACACTTTAGGTGATAAATTAATCAAAATTGATCATCACCCAAATGATGAACCATATGGCGATATCGCATACGTTAACACGAAAGCAAGTAGCTGTAGTGAAATCATTGCGGATTTATGGCAATTTTTTGAGGATGAATGGACGTTAAGTGAAGAAGGGGCTCGATTATTATATGCAGGAATCGTTGGTGATACTGGCCGTTTCTTATTCTCAAATACTTCAGCTCATACGTTTAAAATTGCGGCAGATTTAAGACAATTTGATTTTGATGCTACTTACTTAAATCGTCAACTACAAGAAATGCCATTAAAAGTAGCCCGCTTATCCGGAATTGTCTACGAACAGTTAGAAGTAGATAAAAATGGTGCAGGAAAAGTTATTTTAACCCAGGAGTTATTAGCAGAATTAGGGATAAATGATTTGGAAACTTCACAAATTGTTTCCTTGCCAGGAGTCGTTGATGAATTAGTTGCCTGGGCAATTTTTGTTCAACAACCAAATGGCCACTTCCGTGTGAGAATGCGTTCAAAAGGTCCTGTTATTAATACAATTGCCAAAAAATACCGTGGTGGTGGACACCCGCTAGCCAGTGGTGCAAATGCCAAAGATATGGTAGAAGTCGAAGCAATTTACCAAGAGATTCAAGAAGTTTGTAAAAACTTTGTGAAATAATAAAACAGATTATATCACCAATGCCCATTGGATTGAACACTCGTTCATACAATGGGCATTAAATTTTACAAAACATCAATTATCTTTTATTATAAGGTTAAACGGTTACACGAAAAAGTTACTGAAAGGGGAAATTATCATGAGTGAGAAATCAAAAGAAAAAATTTTTGCCGAACGTCAAGACGATTACAAGCAAGAAAAAGAAGAAATTTTCCGTGAAGCAAGAGAAGTAGCAAAAGAGCAAAATATAATCGATGAAAAGCCTAAATATACTGGTAAACGCGTTTTTAGCTTCCGCAGAAACAAACCATAAAAGATAGTAAAAACCAATCAATTGACTGCGGTCATTTGATTGGTTTTTTTGAGGTGTCATTTTTTTTTCGATATTCACCTGGTGTCATATGATAGAACTTTTTAAAAGCTTGGCGGAATTGCTTCGAATCTGAAAAACCGACAGATTCGCTAATTTCATTTAATGTTAAAACGGTGCCTTTAATCAATCCGCTAGCGAGCGCACAGCGAATTTGTGCAATCAAAACAGAGACGGTCATTCTAAAATTTTGCTCAACTAATCCACTGACATGCTTGGTCGTCAGTGAAAGTGCTTTTGCAATAGTAGCGATTGTCAATTTCTGACGGTAATGTTCTTGAACCTCTCATGACTGAAGTCACGAGATTCTTAGGAACAGAACATACTTGCAAGCGTATTTCTTTA
>NZ_JBHSGT010000067.1:0-35480 GCF_042654605.1 Enterococcus eurekensis | reverse complement strand
AAAAGTAATTGTAAGCTGCCGTGAGGCAGTTTCACATGGTTTTAATTAAAAGTATGAATTATTCAGGATATATAATTTTTGTTTTAATTGGTATGATCCAAAACATTGACTTTTTACGATAACTTTTGGGTCATACTATATTAAACACTATTGCTTCTCATCCATATTTTAATATTTTTTACTTTTGTTAAATTAACAAAGGTAATATAATTTCCCAACTCTATATACTTTAGAAATTCTAATTGAGCTTCCGTTGTCAGTGAATAGGTAACTAAACTAAATAGTTGCAATAGAAACTATTTAGTTTATATTTAAAAAAGTTTCAAAAGAAACTAATCAAATTTAGTAGCATTATCGAATGAAAAATAATACTGAAACACTTTGGAGCAAAAACTTATTCTTATCAATATTATTAATTTACTGATCTTTTTTAGTTTCCAAATGTTATTGCCTACTTTACCTATTTACGTGAAAGAACTTGGTGGAAATAATTCCATTATTGGTTTAGTTACAGGTATCTTTGTCGTATCATCTGTCATTATTCGCCCAATTTCGGGGTTACTTTTAGATAAGCTGGGTCGTCAGAAAGTTTTTGTGGTCGGACTAATTATTTTTATCTTATCTGTTCTTTCTTACTCTATTTTTTCTGTGATTGGCGTGATTCTCTTTATTCGCTTTATTCACGGATTTAGTTGGGGAGCCGTTAGTACTGGTTCAAGTACAATTGCTTCTGATAATATTCCTCAAAAACGTTTTGGGGAAGGCATGGGTTATTTCAGTTTAACGAGTAGTCTGGCTATGGCACTTGCTCCAGTCATCGGTTTATCACTTATCTCACGTTATGGCTCTGATACACTTTTTTATGTCTCAGCGTTATTGGTTACCCTTGGCTTTGCTGTTACTTTTAAACTAAAATACAAAGATACAACACCTGCTGAAAACTCACAGAAAACAAAAGGCTCATTGTATGAAAAATCATCCATCAACCCTTCTATTATTATCTTTTTTGTTTCGATTACATATGGCACGCTAACAAGTTTCTTGCCACTCTATGCAGACAAACAAGGTATCGTAAATATCGGGATGTTCTTTACTGTTTATGCGATTGCCTTATTTATTACCCGCCCATTTTTCGGTAAAATCATTGATACGCTTGGTTTTGACTTTGCGATTATCCCTGGTTTAATCTTGGTTGTGATTGCTATGGGTCTGTTATCTATCGCATCAAGTTTAAACATCTTTCTAATTACTGCTTTTATTTATGGAGTCGGTTTTGGTGCAACGCAATCGAGCTTACAAACAATGGCCATGGCTGGTGTGCCTTCCAGTCGTTTAGGAGCCGCTAACGCAACTTTCCTAACCGCTTTTGATTCAGGTATCGGTCTTGGTTCAATCATCTTAGGTGTGGTTTCATCGAGCATTGGTTATTCCCAAATGTATCTTTGGGCAGCCGCTTCAGCAATGATTGCTTTTGTCATTTACTTTATGATTGGTCGAAAAAAACAAGTCCAACTTTTAGAATAAGCGTTTTACTATCGAGCCTTAGCCCTTTCGTTGTCGTAACGAGAGGGCTTCCTTTTACAAAATAGAAACGATATAATTAAAACGAGTGTAAAGGAGTTGATTTTGAACGCTATGAAAAGTATTAGTAAATACAACGCAGCAATTTATCGTAACGGCCAAAGTATCATTAATTACAAACTAAAAGATCTAGACATCAAAAGTGGCCAACACGACTTTTTTTATGTCATTTCTAAAAATGAAGGCATTAGCCAAAAAGAATTAAGCGAGTATTTGTATGTTGGAAAATCAACCACCGCTAAAGCCGTTAAAAACCTCGTTAAGAACCATTACGTAGAAGTCAAAAAAGATGAACACGACAAACGCGTCCACCGCTTATATTTAACCAAAAAAGGAAAAGAAACCGCCCCAATCATTGAGTCGGTCTTTACAGAAATAACCGAAACCTTTACCAAAGATTTAAACGAAGAAGAAACCGAACAAACATACACGGTACTCAAGAAAATCCTCCATACAATTTATGAAGAGAAAACAAAGTTGGATGCGGATATTGATTAAAATTTTTACTGGTAAAGCGGAAAAAATGCGTATCTCCTCGTTTCATGCTAGAATTAACCTAATAAACCATTGGAGGATGATATTATGAACCAAGTACTTGTTGAAATTTGCTTACGAGTGAGAGATATTGAGGCAACTTTAGATTTTTATACGAATTTATTCGATTTTGAAGTAGCTAGTCGTAGAGAATTCCCTGAAAATAAATTTGATTTAATTTACCTAAATTCCCCAGGTTCTTCTGTTCAAATCGAACTAACTTACAATTACGATGCAGAGCCATACGAGGTTGGAAATGGCTTCAGTCATTTAGGTGTGACTGTTAGCGACTTGGAAAAAATGCATGAAATTTGTAAAGCTTCAGTTTATGAAACAGGTGAATTACGAGGACTTTCTGGTGGCACACCTACTTACTTCTTTGTGACTGATCCTGATGGTTACCGTATTGAAGTAAAACGCGCAAAATAATTTTATACCACAAAATAAATGGAGACGGTGATTTTTATCATCGTCTCCATTTTTTTATTTAAAAGTAATTCAGGATACGCTAACTACGATATAAATACGAATAAAAAAACTATTTTAAAGTTTGAATAAAATCTTTATTTTTCAGAACAGCTGAGGTTCCTTCTACATCTTCAATCATACTAACAATTAAAAATTTTCCATCTACCGTGTCATACGCTAAAATAAAACTATTCTCCTGGCCTTTAGTATCTTGTTTTTCTTTAATTTCAGCCGTTCCTGTTTTTCCTGCCAGCGTACCATCACCAGTTGATAATTGGTGTGCTGTTCCGTTAACATCTTCTACCGTTTTTATGAGTGAATTAGTTACCAATTCAGCAGCTGAACTAGAGATAACTCCTTCTTTTTTCTTTTCTCCTCCCGCAACTATAATTTGAGGATAGACGATATTTCCCTGATTAGCAAAGGCAGAATACATAACTGCTTGCTGAATCGGATTAATCAATAACTGTCCTTGACCGTATGAGGTGTCTGCTAATAAAATTTCAGATTTAATTTCATCGTTACTAATTTGGGCGGGAGTCATTGGAATATGAACGTTCATTTTTTCTCCAAATGGAAATTTCTTTAAGCCTGCCAAATATTTATCCGTTCCTAACTCCAATACTTCTTGAGCAAAATAGATATTATCCGAATATATTAATGCGGCATCCATATTCACTATTGTTGGAACCTCTGACACTCGTGTAACAAAATAATCCCCCCACGAACCATCTTTTTGCCATTTTAAGCCTGTTATTTCATGAGTTTTATCTATTGTTGTTACTTTTTCATCGATTCCAATAGCAGCTGTAATCGTTTTAAAAGTTGATCCTGGCGCATATCCTAATCCAAAGCGGGCTAAAAATGGATTAAGTGGATCTTTTGCAAGATCATCGTATTCATCTTGTGATATTCCTAAAATAAAGTGATTCGGATCGTATGATGGTGAGCTGACCACAGCTCTTAACTCCCCTGTTCCAGGTACAGTTACAACTGTTGATCCTGGTAAATTATCTAACGCTTCAAATGCGTTCTTTTGAACTTGACTATCAATCGTTAACTTAATATCTTTCCCATCTTCTTTTTTTTGTTCAATAAGCGTTTCTTTAAACGTTCCCTCTTCATTCACAATATCAATCTTGCCACCTAATTTACCTCTTAATTCTTCATCAAACTGGGCCTCTAATCCTGTCTTACCAGTTTCTTCAAAACCTGTTAATGATGGATCTTTTTCAATTTCTTCAGCCGTTGTCTTTCCGGTATAACCAATTAGTTGGGCACTAGCTTCACCTAAAGGATAATAACGTTTGTTTACCGTTTGAACAGTTATTCCTTTCGTTTCATAGGTAGTTAAATCTTCATTGAAATCCACTGTTTTAATCGGTACAAAAGAGTCTTCGTTAACCCAAGTTTGTGATAAAAAAGTGTTTAGCTTCTCTTCTGACATATCGAATTTTTTACTTATATCAAAAAGACTTTGTTGTCTTTCTTCTCCCTCACCTAATTTATTCGGGACGATACCAAATTGAGGGTAATCATGTTCAGTAGCCAGTGCTAGTTTGTTAACATCTTGTATTTCACCACGTTTAGGAAGCTCATTACTCATAAAAATTTTATCGCCTTTATCCATTTTAGAAAAGATTAAAGAGTAGTTCCAATCAATCAAATACTTCTTATTTTCTTTAATTAATTTTCCAGACATTTTTTCTTTCTCTAACTTTCCAAAAGGAGTTTCCATTTGAAATAGAATTTCAAAATTCTCTTTTGAAACTTGTTCAACTTCTCCTTTTATATCAGAAATTCCTAAGCCATTAAAAATAGAATCATATTTCTCTATTAATTTATCTTGATCTAAACCTTGCTCTAGGACTGATTCTTCTGAAACACTCTTAACAAGTTGTTCAAAATTTTTCTTCTCAAATGAGCTCACAAAATTCTCTACTGTTTGATTTTGTAATCTCTTATCATAATTTTGGTAAACCATATAGCTGATACCCGATGCAAGTAACACTAATACAGTACCTGTACCAATTATTACCTTCTTCTTATTCATATTAACCCCTCCATTAAAACATTACTATTCAGTGTAGCATAGACTGTCTATCTGTTAACAACCTTACATATTTATTCACTAGTGTTGCATGAAACATTTATTGTTTCACAGCACTAGTTTTTTCTTCTTTAAATCAAAAAAATCCTTTATAATAGGCTTGGATGACTCATCTAAGACCTAATATAAAGGACTTAACAACATGGATAAGTATAAAACAATTTCAGCATTTAATAAATGGCTTTCGCCAATAAATTTAGAAAAACTTTCGATTTTTTCTAAAAAGTCAATTTCAGCGTTTGATGCCTATCGAAAAAAGCTTGATTTTAAAGCCTTACTTTCGCTTCTTTTATACGGCGTCAACGAAGAGAGGGAAAGTTTACGTGATTTAAGTACATCATTGACTCTTTCGCCACTGCAAAAAGAAATTGGACTGGAATCAATCAGCTATTCTCAGATTTCTCGTAGCTTAAATCACTTAGATTCATGTATTTTAGAAGAAATTTTTCAACAACTTTTAGTTTCTGTGCAAGAAAAAACACGACCAAACAAACGAAATAGTCTCTATTTGATTGATTCTAGTACGTTTTCCTTAAGTAAAAAGCGCCACCCGTGGGCCGCCTTTCGAAAAACAAAATCAGGAGTAAAATTACATTTAAAACTTTGTTTCATGAACGACGAAACCTTATATCCCACTGATTTCACATTAACAAATGCCAAAGAGCATGATGTAAACCAATTGGAATTACTGGTGGATCAAGCAGAAGCCACCTACGTATTCGATCGAGGTTACCTTGATTTTGATCGAATGGATCAACTGCATCATGAAGGCTACTTTTTTGTGACTCGAATTAAGAAAAATACGAAGTATCATGTTTTCGAAGACTTTGAAACACCGTCAGAGACAGTTCCGCAGATCATAAGCGATCAACACGTCGCTCTAGGATCGAAAACGACCCTGACTTCCCGCTTTCGATTGGTCACAATCGAAGATGAAAAAGGAAAGCAGCTACAGTTTATTACTAACCGTTTTGATTTATCCGCCTCTGAGGTGTCCCAGGCTTATAAAGGTCGTTGGCAAATCGAATTATTTTTTAAGCACATCAAACAGCACATGACCATTAAAAATTTCTTTTCGCAAAGCGAGTCGGGTGTTCATAATCAGTTGATTTTAAGTATGACTGCAGCGTTATTGACCTTTTTGATAAAGGTAAAAACAAAGACAGTAAAAAGTATTTTTCAAATCAAACGTCTTTTTCGTTACGCTATTTTTCACCCATTTGAAGAATTATTCTGTCTCCTTGTTCCTTCGTGAAAGAAAAGAATTGCCGGTTACTTTCGTTTTTAGTTGAATGGCACCAAAAATTTTTCTGGAAATAGTCATCCTCTGCGTAAGCACTGTTTCTTTTTTTAATTTTTCAGAAAAGTTAATTATCAGAATATTCATACACTATTTATGCAACACTAGTGATATTTATTAATAATTAATTAATAAGATAATCATGTTTATTTTTTAACTTCCAAAGAAGCACGACAGTCAATTCAATATAAGATTGATAAAAACAAAAAATGTTTAAAAAACTTGCTAAGCTAAAAATAATTTTTGAAGATATAGAAAAATAAATAAAAGCGTTTACCAATATGATAAAATAATAAAGTAAGGCTAAATTTGAAAGGGAGGCTTTTATTATGAACACCTCAAAAGAAGAAATACAAAAATATATGACGTATTTAACTCAGACTTGGGAAAATGTGGTGAAAAATGAGATTGATGCCATTGATGCTGCATCCGAATTAATTTTTGAAAGTTGTAAAAATGGCGGTCGCTTTTATGTGTTTGGTTCTGGTCACTCACACATGGTTGCTGAGGAAATTTATATAAGAGCGGGTGGATTGGCTTATGTAAAAGGGATTTTGCCTCCAGAATTAATGTTACATGAAATGCCAAATAAAAGTACCTACTTAGAAAGATTAGACGGTTATGCGAAGAGTATGCTAGATCTGTATAAAGTTGACGCCGGAGATACCCTCCTAGTCGTATCTAATTCAGGTAGAAATAACATTCTCGTTGAAATGTGTATCGAAGCTAAGAAAAAAGGTGCTAGCGTGATTGCATTAACTTCCCTGGCACATTCAACTATTTCACCTTCAAGACATTCTTCTGGTAAAAATATTTATGAAATTGCCGATGTTACGATTGATAGTCATGCACCAAAAGGAGACGCAGCTTATCGAATGGAGAATGTTGAAGCCGATTTAGGACCAACTTCTGATTTTACTGGTATAGGTATTGCGCAAACGATTATTATTGGAGTGATTTCACGTTTAAGAGATGCAGGCCTTGAAATTCCAGTGTTCAAGAGCTCAAACTTAGATGGCGCTGATGAATACAATAATCAATTATTTGATAAGTATTACGGTTATTGGAAATAATAAATAAGATGTGATGGATTTTTATTGATCATCACACAAAAAAGACTAGAAAATTAATCTAGTCTTTTTGTGTTTGATAGCTTGTCATAAGACTGTGAATTAGATCTTGAGATTATGAATATCCCGCCTCGCCTATCTGGCTCTCCTATTCATAATCCTCGATAAACCATCTCATTTGTAATAAATATTCTTGATTATATTTAACACTAAGTTCTTTTAAAAAGGATTCTAATTGTGAATCCAATAAATTCGATTGATCAATCATATCCAAATAGCGTTGTTTTTCTTCTATTGTTGCAAGTTTCTTAAAATAACCCCAGACATGCTGATAAGTGACTCTTAACGTTTGATCTGTTGGTTGAATTTCTTCTAAATCAATTAAAATTTTTTCGTAGGTTTCTTGCTTTTCAAGCGACCAATCATTTTCTTTAGCTAATAGACGGATTTTATTATACGCCTTTTGCGAACGAGACATCACCCAGTACTTGTGCTTAGCCCAGGAAGATTGAAAAGATTTTAGGAGATTAATGTCTTGGATACTCATTCGATTCCACACCTCTAATTATTTAGTTTAATGGATTAACTATAATTTTTAATATAATTTTCTCACTTATGATACGGCTCTCCGGATCACTTCTCGATGATGATTTTCATCGGGTATAAAATTATGTTGAGTATTTTATTTTAGAAAAACTCCATACCCTTTTAATCATTGGATATAAAGCCACATGTATCTTCATTCATTTGCTGTCTCCTTGCAATTTTAATCAGAAGTTGTTTCATCTACAAAGGAGGCCATTAATTCTTTTGGTAATTGGATGAGCTGATTATTGGTGTAAAAATCTTGAACATTTTTTGGATTACTTAGTACATGGTAAAAGACCATTTCTGCACGACTGAATCCCAGACTTTCATACTTTTTTCTAAATCCATGGCTTTTTTTGCTGAATGAATATATCAGATTCTGGTTACTATTTAGTGAATTAAAGAAAAAAAACAGAAATCTTTTCGATAGAAATCTTCTGCCTCTATTTATTTTCTACTTCAATTTTTCTAACGTTCGTTTATATAACTTAATCATTTCTTCTATACCAATTTTGTCTTTATTGTTCTTATACCAGTAAACAGATTGAATCGTTACACCCATAATGATTTGTCCTTTGTATTCAGTCACGAAAGGTTGAAGTTTATTCTTACTTTCTCCTCCATTTACATGCGTTCGCAACATTTTTTGGCCATACTCTTGAACGCTAGCCATCTCTAACATAATATCTGAATTCATTTGAATACTAAAGATAAGCTCTAAAATATTGTCTGATTCATTCAATAGTTGCTCAAATACTAAAACAAAAAAGTCGCCTTCTTTTTCATTTATATTTTGAAAGGCATAATCAAAAACAAGATTCATTTTATGTTTAATAAAAAACGTTAAAAAATCGTATTTATCCAAAAAATGTTGGTAAAAAGTTGGCCGCCGAATCATCGCTGCATCACAAATTTCAGTGACAGATATTTTCTCAAATTCTTTTTCATTTAATAATCCTTCAAAATTTTCAATTAAAGACTTGTAGGTTTTTTGAATTCTTAAGTCTAAATTCTCCATAACCATACTCTCCCTTTAAAGTTATTTTACATTTTCACATAATTTGTTTGTTAATTAACAGATGCAAAAAGATGTATCTTGTTCAAATTTTCAGGTCTAGTATAATGCATAACATGACGTTTGTAAATAAACTTACTGATGTTATTTATCTATTACATGTATTTTAAATGAAAGAGGGAAAAAAATGCCAGTTATAGAAATGAAACACGTGACAAAAGATTATGGATACGGCCGTGGGATATTCGACGTTTCTTTTGAAATAAAAAAAGGGGAAGTTTTTGGATTCTTAGGGCCCAATGGTGCAGGTAAAACGACAACAATACGTCATCTCATGGGTTTTTCTAAACCTCATGAAGGTGAATTATCTATTAATGGTAGAGATTGTTGGAAAGCAGCAGCAATCATCAAATATGATGTTGGCTATTTGCCCGGTGAGTTAGCTTTCCCTAAAAATATGACAGGTGATCAATTCATTAAATTTATGGCGGAAGAAAGACAAATTACAGATATGACTCATACAGAAGAGCTTAAAGACATTTTTGAACTCGATACTTCAGAAGATATTAAAGAAATGAGTTTAGGAACTAAGAGAAAATTAGCCGTCGTGACGGCTTTCATGCATAATCCAAGCGTCTTAATTTTAGATGAACCAACGTCTGGACTAGATCCAGTGATGCAAGAACGTTTCATTCAATTTATTTTAAACGAGAAAGCGAACGGAAAAACCATTCTATTATCTAGTCATATTTTTAGTGAAGTCGATGCAACTTGTGACCGTATAGCCATCATAAAAGATGGTGTCGTTGTTTCAACGATCGAAGCGAATCAGTTAAAACAAAGTACAAATAAAGCATTTAAGATTGAATTTTCAAGCTTTCAAGACTACCAAACATTCTTGGAGGATACGAAATTTACCATCCCCATTAAAAGACCTGATCAAAATCAAGTCAAACTAAATCTGACCGATGAAAAAATGCAACAACTTTTTATAGAGTTAAGTGGTGTCAAAGTGAACTTTATTTCAGAAATTAAGTTCACACTCGAAGATTATTTTATGGACTTTTATGACCGTAAGAAAACAGTCGCTGCTGGAGAGGAGAACTTACAACATGGCTTACATTGAGATAGAACATTTAACAAAAGATTATGGAAAAGGCCAAGGAATATATGACGTCTCTTTAGAGATTGAAAAAGGCGAAGTCTATGGCTTTGTTGGTATTAATGGCGCAGGAAAGACCACAACCATTCGGCATATGATGGGTTTTATTAAACCAGATGAAGGAAATATCAGTATTAAGGGACTCGATGCGACGAAGAGTAGTGCCGAAGTCAAACGCTATGTTTCTTATATCCCTGGGGAAATTAATTTTCCTGGAAATACAACGGGTGAAGAATTCCTTAAAGAACAAATTTACTTATCAGGAAGAGGGAATTGGGACCGCGCCAAAGAATTAATCGAGTTACTTCAATTAGATGCCACAGCTAATGTACATGATATGAGTAAATGAATGAAACAAAAGACTGCGATTGTTACAGCACTCGCTTCTGATGCAGATATTTTGATTATGGATGAACCAACTACGGGTTTAGATCCACTCATGCGAGACCTTTTCATTGAACTTTTGAAAGAAGAAAAAGAAAGAGGAAAAACGATTTTTATGTCCAGTCATATTTTTCAAGAAGTCGAAGAAATTTGTGATCGAGTCGCTGTTATACAAAAAGGTAAAATTATTGATATTGTGGATATGAAAACTATTCGTTATAACAAAAATAAAGAGTACCGGATGGAATTTAAATCCGAAGAAGATTTCAAACAATTTATCAGTTTAGGCTATCAAATAAATCAGGTAAAAACAGAAGATTTACAAGTCTTTGTGCAAGTCCATGACAATCAGATTAACGAACTCATTCAAAGTCTAAAAGTATTTGACTTGGTTTATTTCAAAGAAATTAAAGTGCATTTTGAAGATTATATTACCGAAATATTCAAGGAGGAAGTCTAAATGTTATCAAAACCAATTTTTAAACAAAGTCTACAATCGAACTGGAAGCTATGGTTGATCATAACAATTGTTGCGTCAATGATCATCTCTGGTTTCATAATAAGCTATGATGCGGCAGGTTACGCTTCAATTGCGGAAGCTGCTGAAGGGACAGCTTTTTCTAATATCTTATCCACTCTAACGAGTCTATTAGGGAGTTTAGAAAACTTTTATAAATTGATTGCTGTCATTCTTGGGATTGTTTATGTAGTATTTACCGCAAATAATCTTGTGGTTAATGAGGTAGATTCAGGATCTATGGCTTACACTTTGTCAACACCTATTAAACGTTCAAGTGTTATTTTTACAAAATCACTTTACTTAATCCTTTCTGTTGTATTAATGTATACCGTCATTTCACTAGCAGGGTTGACCGCTTCCCAATTGAATTATAACAATGTGACGGGTTATGCGATAACTGAGGATGTTGAAGTAGCAGCTAAAACGTTGAAGCACGATGAAGATTATTTATCCGAGCGACTTTATCTAATTCAAGAAAATGAAGATGTTATACGTGAAGCCGCTATTGCACGAGATATGGATACTGAAGCTTATGCGATTTATTTAGAAGATGTCATTCGTGAGCGTTCTTATGAAGAAGCGGCAGAAATTATCACAGACGAGCGTTACGACATTTATGATGATGACGATGATATGGAAGATGAAGATATCGAAATTACGATGGAAGAATTAATGGAAGATCCAGGAATAATTCTAGATAGTAACGATGCCCTAGCTGCTGGTGCGCGTCTTTACGGTCTTTCAACAAATGATTATCGTAAAATTATTCTAGATGAAATGAATGACCTTGAGAGTTCAGAAGAAGCAACAGAAGAAGATGAGGAGCAAGAAGCGACAACACCTCAAAGACAGCTAACTGAAGACAATGCGGAGCTTCTGCTTCAAACAGTCATCGACTCATCCGCAACAGCTTTAAACTTAAGTAGTGATCAAGTAAGTGAAAACTTAACATTACTTAAAGATCCGGAAGCCTTAGTCTTATCTACACAAACAACCGGATTAAATGAAGAACAAATTACATCAATGGCCAATCATGCGATGGTGTCTTCCGCTAGATCGGTTGATAAAGCTTTAGAATTTGATGTTGAAACGTATCTATGGTTAAGTCTGGGGCTACTATTATTAATTCTTGCAATGAGTTCAATAGCGTTCTTCGCATCAACATTGTTTAACCGTACAGGAATGGCGTTAGCAATCGGAGGCGGTATACCTTTTGCATTCTTCCTAATTACCATGATTCAACAATTAATGGATAGTGCCGATGGTCTTGAATATATAACAATAACCACACTTTTTGACACAGATGCAATTCTTGCCGGTGGAGAATTTGGCTGGGGCTTAGTAGCTTTAGGAGCAATTACCTTTGTACTATACACCGCTTCAAATATTCTCTTTACGAAGAAAGATTTACCCCTTTAAAAACTGCACCAAAATATTTCAATAAAATAATAACCATCTCCTTACTCAGTCGATAGGAGATGGTTATTTTTTATATAGATAATAGGTTCCTTTGATTATTTTTGACTAATTATTTTAATTTCTATAAATTCATTACGAAATCTATAGTGATTATTTAAAAATGATTATAAATACAAGTACTACATTGTGATTCAAAAGCTTATTTATCGCTCAAGTACAAGTTTGTTGGTAAAATTCAACTACATATTAATCGGTGTAATTTGCTCTGATTCATAAGGAGGTTTAGGAATGGATTTAAAAAATAACCCTTCCCCTTCCGGTCGGCTAAAACGGCAACTTGGATTGGTTGATGCCATCACAATTGGTTTAGGTGCTGTGATCGGTGCGGGCATTTTTGTGGTCTCAGGTGTTGCGGCTGGCATCGCTGGTCCTGCTTTGTTAGTTTCTCTCTTTATCGCTGGAATGGCTGCAAGTTTTAATGGGTTGAGTTCAGCCCAACTGGCGGCTCGTTTCCCTAATGCTGGAGGTACCTATGAATATGGTTATGAAATGATTCATCCTTTAGCTGGTTTTTCAGCAGGATGGATGTTTTTAATCAGTAAGTTGGCTGCTGGCGGAGTCGTTGGGTTAGGGTTTGGCTCTTATATGCAACGTTTTTTTCCCACTCTAGATATACGATGGACAGCAACCATTGCTTTAGTTTTATTAATTACAGCAAATCTTGCAGGAATCAAGAAAGCCGGGATGTTAAATCGAGTGATTACCACGATAACAATCAGCTCGCTATTCTATTTCATTATTTCAGGAGTCGCTGTATTTAATCTTGACAATCTTCAACCTTTTGCTCCCTTCGGTTTGAAAGGAATTGCAGAAGCTAGCGGCGTTCTCTTTTTTGCTTTTACTGGTTACGCTCGTATTGCTACCTTAGGCGAAGAAGTTAAAGAACCTCAAACAACGATTCCTCGCGCCATTATCATTACACTAATTAGTTCAATCATCCTATACAGCTTGATTGCTTTAGTTGCCTTAGGTGCGATTGGAGCAGCTGGAATGAGTGCTAGCAATACGCCTCTCTTCTCTAGTGCTACAGTAATGACCACACCTTGAGTGCTAACTATCATTATAATTACAGGAACGACTGCCATGCTGGCCGTTTTATTATCACAAATATTAGCCACAACAGGATTTGATTAACTCTTGCCATTTCTTTAATTTTTCCATCTAAGCCATTTAACTCCATTTCCCATGGTTTCTGATTCGCCTCTATCTGTTCGTTCATTTCGTCTACAACCTGCTTTATCTGTACATAAATGATTCAGACTACAGGATTTCTCTCTTTGATTTATATAAGTACAATTTTTAAAAATAAGAATCTTATCACTTGTGATAAGGCTCTCCCCGATTTATCCGGAATGCTCGATACACTTGTTCTACTAATATCAAGCGCATTAACTGATGGGGATAGGTCATCTTTCCGAATGAAATTTGGGTATTGCTGCGTTTTAAGACGCTATCGCTTAAACCTAATGAACCGCCAATCACAAAGACAAGTTGGCTTTTTCCTCGGATTCCAAGTTGATCGATTTGTTTGGCGAAGGCTTCACTTGTTGGATTGGTGCCGTTGATAACTAAAGCAAAGACGTATTCCTGTTCTTTGATTTTGGCTAAGATGCGTTCGGCTTCTTTTTCTTTGACTTGCAGCATTTCTAAATCACTTAAGTTTTCAGGTGCTTTTTCATCGGCGACTTCTACTAGTTCGATTTTAGCATAGGCTCCGAGTCGTTTTACGTACTCATTTATCCCTTGGACGAGGTATTTTTCCTTTAATTTTCCAACACTTATAATTTTTATATTCACTTTTTCACCTTATTCTTTCTTTTTCACTAAAGTTTTTAACAATGTTATACACACTATACACAGGGTTATCCACATTTATCAGCAGATAAATGCCTATTTTTAAAGCTTTCTACATAAGAACATGTGTTTCTTTCGACTTTTGCACATTATCCACACCCATGTGTATAACTTATATCTTACTTACTCACAGAGTTATCCTGTTTTTTATCTTGTACTTATTCTGTTTTTTTTCATTATTTTTCATTTTTTTTAGCGCAGCTTTTTCATAATTTATTCAAATTCTATTAGTAGACTAATCCTTGAAAGTAATATTATACTATAGATAGTTAATCAACAAGGAGGAATTCTTATGTCAAGAAACGATGAGACCCAAAATCATAAAAATGGTTTTTTCAAGAAGTTTGGTATCGGACTTGTCGGCGGTGTTTTTGGGGGAATACTTGCCGTAGGTAGTTTCTATAATTTTTCAGGAACGTTGTTCAATAACTCAGGTAGTGGTAATCAAACCACTGAAACGACAAATTCTGGTTCCAATACACAAACAGAAGTTAGTAACATCAAGGTAAATGCTACAAGTGATGTCACTGAGGCAGTTAAGAAAGTTCAAGATGCGGTTGTTTCAGTTATCAACTTACAATCAACACAATCTAATTCTTTAGAAGATATTTTTGGCAATTCTGGCAATGCTAATGACAATACACTACAGATTGCTTCTGAAGGTAGTGGTGTCATTTATAAAAAAGATGGTAAGGATGCCTATGTCGTTACGAATAATCACGTAGTTGAAGGTCAAAAAGGGCTTGAAGTCATGTTACAAGACGGTTCAAAGGTTCAAGCAGAACTTGTCGGAACGGATGCCTTTACTGACTTAGCTGTTTTAAAAATTTCTTCAGAAAATATCAAAAATGTTGCGACTTTTGGTGATTCTGAATCATTAAATGTTGGAGAACCTGCGATTGCGATTGGCTCCCCTCTTGGTTCTCAATATGCCAACTCTGTCACTCAAGGGATTGTTTCTTCTCTAAACCGTCCTGTTCAAAGTACAAATGAAGCTGGTGAGCTCGTAAGTATCAATGCGATTCAAACCGATGCTGCCATTAACCCTGGTAACTCTGGTGGTGCATTAATTAATATCGCCGGCCAAGTCATTGGTATCAACTCTAGTAAAATTGCTAGCTCTGCAGGTTCCGGTGTGAGCGTTGAAGGGATGGGATTTGCCATTCCAAGTAATGATGTTGTCGAAGTGATTAAACAATTAGAAGACAATGGTCGTGTGATTCGTCCTGCACTTGGTGTAACGATGATCGATCTATCAAACATTTCAGTTCAACAACAACGTGAAATTCTAAAATTACCTGAATCTGTCGATAGCGGTGTGGTAATTCGGATGGTTGCTGGTGCAACTCCTGCTGAAAAAGCGGGTCTGCAACAATACGATGTCATTACTAAAATTGATGGTGAAAAAGTAACGAATAGTACAGAATTACGTGCTGCTCTCTACAAGAAAAAAATTGGCGATTCAATGGAGATTACTTTCTTCCGTGGGGATGAAGAACAGACTGTAACGGTAGAATTAACCGTTGACCAATCAATTTTACAACAAGAGCAACAAGAACAACTACAACCAAATCAATAAGAAAAAAAGGAAATGCCTCCACTTTGAGAAGCATTTCCTTTTTATTCTTATTGTCCGATTGCAAAGGCTGAGCCGACAACCGCATCTTGTGGTAATTCTAAAATACCACGTTTCATTGGTGCATTGGCTAAGTTTAATTCTTTAGCCGAACAAACCATACCAAAGCTTTCTACACCACGTAATTCACCTGGCCAAATTAATAAACCATCAGGCATCATTGCACCTGGTTTTGCGACAACAACTTTTAATCCTTTACGGATGTTCGCTGCGCCACAGACAATTTGTAAAACTTCACCATTATCAACTTCAATTTCAGTCACTGATAAGTGATCGCTGTCTTCATGAGGGACACAGGTTTTCACAAGTCCGACAACAAATTTTGGTGTGTTATCTTTTTCTAAAACATCTTCAAAACCAGCTTTTTGAACCAATTCATTTAATTGGGCAAATTGTTCGTCTGTTAACTGAACTTGTCCAACGCCTTCAATTGTCATTTCATTTGAAATATCAAAGAAATTCCAACCAATCACACGACCATCTTCTGTTGTTAAACGCGCGATATTTCCTTTACGCTCAGTTGCTTGTTTCATACTCTTATCGTCTGCGGTAATCACCATTAAAGTATCACTCACATGTTTTGGGTTATATGCAAAAATCAAAACTTCTTCCTCCTAATCATTTTCCTTGCTCATTGTATCAGAATTCAACGATTATTTCATCTCTTCTAGTTTAAATAAAACCGCATCACCTGATTTAAGGGTTAATTCCTGAGCGCCTTTTAAAGCCATCTCATCATTGATATCGTACATCCAATATTTCCCAGCAGCTTCGTCTTGTTTGTGACCATCAATACTTGTAATAAAACCATCATTCGCTTCTATCGTAAAATTAGCAGCCATAATGTCGTATAAAACATCGCCTTCGTCAAACGTTACTTCTTTTGTTTCAATTTCTTCGCCATCAATCTTCAGTGTAATCGTAGCTACTTGCTGAGAAACGCTTGAGCTAATCGTACTTTCAATTGTCGTTGATTCTGGTGTTGCTGATGGTGCGGCACAGCCACTAATCGTTACAAGTCCTAACACGGTCAAAAATAATAATTTCATCTTTGTCATCAATCGTCTCTTTTCCAACAAAAAAGCCGATAGACTCGACTTTTTTGTTTGTTTATTTTTCTGTTTCTTCTTGTTTTTCTGTTGGAGTAACAACTAACACATCACATGGTGCTTTGCGAATAACATAACTGGCAACACTACCAACCATCATAGCTTCTACTCGATTTAACCCAGACTGACCAACCATAATCAAATCAATATTATGTTTTTTAGGTAGTTCAATTGCTAGAACACTTTTTGCTTGTCCAAAAGTTAAATCTTTGGTTATTTTTGAAAAATTAACCGATTCTGCATATAACCGACAACGTTCTAATATCTCATTGCCATGGGCCATTTGCTCTTCAATGTATTCATTTCCTAAAGGGGCAACCGTTAAAGCCGTCGTCATTTGTTGCTCAATAACGTTCGTTACGATTACTTCTCCTTCATTTCTTCTTGCAACTTCAACAGCTTTACGAAAAGCTTCCATTGCTTGTTCTGATCCATCGACACCAACTAATATTTTCTTGTAGGTCTGTTCCATTTTATTCACGCTCCTAATTATGATTAGTTCGCTGATAAGCTACGGATAAATGTCGCAATCTCTTCTTTTGTTTTACGGTTTTTATTAACTAGACGGCCGATTTCTTGACCCTCTTTTATCACCACAAAGCTCGGAATACCAAAAATCCCCCACTTAACACACACGTCGATAAATGCATCGCGATCAACTTCAATCCATTGATATTCGGGAAATTCTGCTTTTAATTCTGGCATCATTGGCTTAATATAACGGCAATCTCCGCACCATTCAGCAGTAAAGAAAAAGATATTTTGCCCTTTTTCAACATATGTTGCTAATTCTTCTAAATCTTTTGGAATAATCATTAAATTCTGTGTCTCCTATTTTCCAGCAATAATGGTGTCAATTGTTGATTTGTCTAGACCTTTAAGGATTTGAATCAACATTTCACGCGCTGCTTCAAAATCTTTAATGTTAAACATCGTTTGGTGTGTATGGATATAACGACCCGCTACACCAATGACTGTACTTGGAATGCCTTCGTTAGCCATGTGAGCCGCACCTGCATCCGTTCCACCTTTTGAAACAAAGTATTGATATGGAATATTGTGTGTTTCTGCTGTATCTAATAAGAATTCTTTCATCGCTGGTAACATAATTAAACCTGGATCAAAAATACGTAGTAATGTTCCTTCACCTAAATGACCAAAAGTACCATTTTTAGTTAAGGTGTCATCGGCTGGTGAACAATCCACCGCAAAGAATAAATCGGGTTTGAATTTTGTTACGGACGGACGTGAACCACGTAAACCGACTTCTTCTTGTACGTTTGCGCCGGCAATTAAGGTATGGTTCAATTGCTCGTTTTGTAACGCTTCTAAAGCTTCTAATACTAATGTACAGCCGTAACGGTTATCCCATGCTTTTGAAATAATATTTTTACCATTGGCTGTTTTAATTGTTTCGACAAATGGTACAACTGTGTCACCTGGGCGCACGCCATATTCTAATGCTTCTTCTTTTGATTCAAAACCAGCATCAAATAAAATATCTGTTACTTCGACGCCTTTTTGAGCTGCACCACCACGCATTAAATGTGGCGGTACTGAAGATGAGATACAAGTGTATTTGCCTTTAGATGTTTGCAATGTGTAACGTTGTGCTGAAACAACATAAGGATTCCAACCGCCTAAAGGTGTTACTTTAAATAAACCACGGTCAGTAATATGTGTCACCATAAAACCAACCTCATCCATATGTGCTGCTACCATAATTCTTGGGGCGTCTTGTTGCGCATGTTCGCGAATCCCAAAGATTCCACCTAAGCCATCTTGTTCTACACGATCGACTAATGGCGTCATCGCTGTACGCATATAATCACGAACTTCATGTTCAAATCCGCTTGTTCCTTGAAGTTCCGTTAATTCCTTAATTCGTTGAAATGTTTTTTCGTTCATCATATCGTTTGATCGAGATCAAACATTCGCCTCCTTAAACTATTTCTTATATTATAACTCAATTTTCATTTAATTTGGTGTTTTCTTATTGGTTTTTTTGAGTCTATGGTAAAATGGAAACAAATAGAAAAAGTAAGGAGAAGTTGTCTATGTCTAAAGAACGTCACTTTTCACCTTTAAAAGCTGGTCTTGTAATTGGCGCAAGTATCGGTGCAGCCGTTGGAATTTACGGTACGCTCTGGGTAAAAAAACATCAAACCGTTAAACCCGATCAAATTTTACTAAACATTAAAAAAGGGTTCCTTGCTGAAGGTCCGATTGAAGGCTCTTGGATTGAGCACGAACCTGTCTTTATCGATCATATTGTTCAAGAATCAAAAGCTTATAACGGCGGGATTGTTCGTTATGAAGGCGATAAATTAGTCGTCTATGAATTTTTAGCCGATGCCGATTCTGGCGCTATTTTAAATATCACACAATTAGAATCACAATAAAACAGACGAAAAAAGAGGTTAAGGAAATTTTCCCTAACCTCTTTTTTGTTATTAACGTGCTAAACGATAGATTGCGTCTGCATAAATAACTGCCGCACGGAATAAATCATCTAAACTTATAAATTCATTGGCTTGGTGCATCGTATCGGTAAAGCCTGGGAACATCGCTCCAAAAGCTACACCGCGTTTTAATAGACGACCGTATGTACCGCCACCGATAATCTGTTCATAACCTTTTTCACCAGTATGTTCTTCGTAAACAGCCAATAATGTTGAAACTAATGGATCTTCCATTGGTACATAGTGGGGGCCTGAATGTTTTTCTTCGACATCTAATTTAGCCACGTATTGACCGATTGATTGCTCAATACCAGCAGCCAATGTTTCTTTGTCTGTACCTTGTGGGTAACGGAAGTTGAAGTTCATGTACGCGCCTTCTTCACCTGCCGTAAATTCGAATAAACCAGCATTCATGGTTAGTTTACCCATTTTTTCGTCATCGTGCGCCACACCTAATTTTTCACCGTAAACATCTAAATGAACATGACTAGCTGTTGCAATAAAGTTTTTCGCTCCACCACCAAAATCAAAGTCTTGTAAGAAAACAGCTAAATAAGTTGCCGCGTTAATTCCTGATTGAGGATTCGCACCATGTGCACTCTTACCAATTAATTTAATTTCAACTTTTTCGCCAATAACATCAGCTGTACCACTAATAGGATTCGCTGCTATATAAGCTTCAAAAGCTGTTTTTAAAGCAGTTGCTGCTTCATTTGAAGGTGTTACAATCGTTGCAATCGCATCTTGAGGAACCATATTCGGGCGTAAACCTGCTTTAAAATGTCGTAATTCATAGCTGCCGCCATTTGTACTTTCAAAGTGAGGGGCAATTGAAACGTTGCCTTTTTCACCGTTGATAATTGGAAACTCAGCATCTGGTGCAAAACCAAAGTCTGGCATCTCTTCATGTTCGAAGTAGTAATCCATGTCTTTCCAAGTACTTTCTTCGTCAGAACCAACAACAAAACGGATTTTTTTAGAAACAGGTAGTCCCAATTCTTTAATAATTTTTAAACCGTAATAAGCTGCCATACTTGGACCTTTATCATCCGAAGAACCACGCGCATAAATTTTGTTATCTTTAATAACAGGCACGTATGGATCAGTATCCCAACCATCGCCAGCAGGTACGACATCCATGTGACCAAAGATACCTAAAATCTCATCGCCATCACCGTATTCAATATGACCAGCATAGTTGTCTACGTTTTTGACAACAAAACCATCACGTTCGCCATAAGCCAACATATGTAAAAGCGCATCACGCGGTCCAGGTCCAAACGGTGCGTCTGCCGTTACTTTATCATCTTCTCTTTCACTTTTAACTTTTAAAAGCTCAACTAAATCGTTTAGTAAATCCTCTTTACGATCTTCAACTTCTTGTTTCCAATTGATTGTCATAAATTTCCCTCCAATAACTATTCTACTTGTTATGATACCACTTTTTGTTTTTTAATTGGGAGATTTTGTAATAAAATCGACTGTAAAATCCAATCAATTCCAGTTTTCAACAGCCTAACGATTGTTCTTTCGTCCAATACCCATTTTCTCTTTGATTCAATATACTAAAGACGAACAATTTTTTTGAAAGGAAGAGTTCTTTGCGAATTATCATTCGCTTAGTTATTTTGAGCATTAATCGAATGTTCTCAGCTATTTACTTTGCATCGTCAAAGTAATATCAACGATTTTATAATGAATACAACCGATGTTTTAATCGGCCGGTGTCTTCTGATCTGCAAAATCGATCGACACAGCTCCCGATTTTGATTGGCTTATCTATCCGGCTATTCGCACTTTAAATTGTTACTTCTTTTAGCAAAAAAAGAAAGCTCAACCGATTAAAGGTTGGCTCTCTTTTTGATTACAAATTAACCACGTAACGCTTCAACGTCACGAGCAATTACTAATTCTTCATCTGTTGGAATCATGAAGACTTTAATTTTTGACTCAGGTGTAGAGATTTCAACATCTTCTCCACGTTTTGCATTTTGTTCTGGGTCGATTTCACAACCAAACCAGCTAATACCGTTAATGATTTCTTCACGAACGTTCGCAGCATTTTCACCGATTCCTGCTGTGAAGACAATTGCGTCAACACCGTTCATTACTGCTACGTAGCTACCGATGTATTTACGGATACGATCGTTGAAAATTTCTAAAGCAACTTGTACTTCTTTTTTATCAGTATTTGCTTCTAAGTCACGCATATCACTTGAAATACCTGACAAGCCTAATAAACCTGATTTTTTGTTTAAAATATCAACCATTTCGTTGATACCAATGTTTAATTTATCCATGATGAATGGTAATGTTGAAGCGTCAACGTCACCTGCACGAGTTCCCATTGTTACACCTGCTAATGGCGTGAAGCCCATTGAAGTATCAATTGATACACCACCGTCAACGGCAGTAATTGAAGCACCGTTACCTAAATGACAAGTGATAATTTTTGTTTCTTCGATTGGTTTACCTAACATTTCAGCTGCACGTTCTGCAACAAAACGGTGGCTTGTTCCGTGGAAACCATATTTACGTACTTTGAAGTCTTCGTAAAATTCTCTTGGTAAAGAGTATAAGTAGTTTACTTCTGGCATTGTTGCATGGAAAGCTGTATCAAAAACAGCAACACTGATGATTTCAGGCAATAATTGTTTGAAAGCTTTGATTCCCATTGCATTTGCTGGATTGTGTAATGGCGCAAATTCAGCTAAGTCTTCGATGTTTTTTAGAACTTCATCATCAATGATAACTGAACGGTCGTAGAATTCTCCACCATGAACAACACGGTGACCAACACCTGTGATTTCATCGTATGAAGCTAAGATTTTTAAATCGATTAATTGGTCTAGTAACATTTTAACAGCAACATCGTGATCTTCGATATCAACAACTGTATGGTATTTTTCACCTTCACCATATTTGATTGTAAAAATTGAATCATTTAAACCAATACGTTCTACGATTCCTTGTGCGATTACTGTTTCTTCTGGCATAACATAAAGTTGCCATTTTAAACTTGAACTACCAGCATTAATTGCAATTGTTTTAGACATTTCTTGTTCTCCTCAATAATTTATATTTTATATTTTTAAATTGGAACTTTTGACATAAGTATAAAAAACAGATGCCCTAGCCCCTGTTTTAAACAGAAATTAGATGTTTGCTTGTTTCCAAGCCGTTACTTCAGTGAAAAAATGCGCAACTTTTTGTGGTTCTTTTAAGCTTGCTAATTGGGCTACCAAAATTTGATCGGCTTGCTTAGCTTCTGTGCCTTTATTTTGTAAAATAACAATACTTTTATGAGATGCTTCATTTTTGAACAACTCATCTGGTAATTGAATAATGCCTTGTAAGTAGGCTGATTTTCCTATCCAGTTTTTAAAGTATTCACTTTGGTCACTTTCTAAAAAGTTACTTGGTAATAAAAAGAGTCCAAAACCATTTTCACGAACTTGCTTCATTGCTTGTTCTACTAATAAATGGTGGGCATAACTATGACCTTGTTTAGAGGCCGTTTCAAAAGAATAAGCAATGCTATCAATCGGATAATAACCAATTGGTAAATCGCTGACTGCCACATCAACAAGTTCTGGTACTTCTTGTTGTAAAGCATCTTGATGGATTAATGTTGCGTTTGCCTGAATCCACTGATTGTTAGCCGCTGCGATTTCAATTAACAATTCATCATTATCAATTCCAAATCCACGACTGTCATAACCAGACATTTTCAAATTCGTTAGCAAGGTAAATAACAGATTTCCTGTTCCAACACCTACATCAAGAATCGACAGTGCTTCTTTTTTATTTGGGTAAAATTGTTCGATTAAATACACAAATAAAAAACCAATACTATCTGGAGTTAATTGATGATTGGCTTGGACCGGCTCGCTTTGTGTACCTTTTAAAAGCAGCAACTGCGCCAATTTTCGAATTTCTTCAGATTCTAGGTTTTTTGACTGTAATTCTTGATAGATTGTTTTTAGTTTTTCAACTGTTTGTGTATCTGGGACATCACTAATTACTTGAACATTATACTCATCTAAGATATTACCTACTTGTTCAAGATAGGCTTCAAAAAAAGAAGTTGTTAAGGCATTTTGTAACAGTTCAATGGCTTCTAAATTTAAATGAAAGCTCGACTCGACACTTTCCACTGACATAAGGCACCTCTTTTCAATAATCACTATAACAACTTTAATTCCTGTTTAATTTTATATGATTTAGCCTAAATAAGCAACCAGTTGAGCCTGTGAAAAGCTTTTTTTGAATTGAATCTTCGGAAATTACAAAAAGAATGGAAAGAAAGTCACATAAGCAACTCTCCTTTCATTCTTTTTTCAAAAATTCGTTTTGCGGTTACAACAGAGAATCACAATGTTAATCTATCAATGATTCTACTGTACTACTCTCGCTTGAAAACTGTATACTTTCTTCTGTTGTTCCACTCGTATTTTCTGAAAAGTCAAGTTCACTTGATTGAGTCGATTCACTTGTCTCGATAATTTCTTCATATCGTTGTTTGTGCTTCTTTGTTTTTGTGATAATAACCAGTTTCAACTCTTCCCTATAAAAATCGACTGTTCCGACAGAATATTGATAGCTGCCACTCATCGGACGTTCGTTTTCAGGAATGTCTAAGTATTCCACTAAAAATAATTCCTTCATGATCGCCATTTGATAATATTGTGTATTTCGATTGGTTGCATATACCGTCAATTGATAATGCTCAGCCAGAGCTAAATATAAAAATGTAAAAATCCCTAACGTGGCAATCGCTAAAACAAAGATACTTCCTCGATATTTATGGGATGGTCCATTTACCAACTTTTTCATCTCCATTCAAAAAGGTGACGGTAAAAAGAATCGTTTGATTGACTCTTTCAAAAACCAACGATTGAACTTGGGTCAAAATGGGTTCTGTTCCACCATTATTACTTAAATAAATATATTGATTTTTTGAACTATATTTAATTGCTAAACCGACAACTTTTCCTTCGTGTAATTCATGACGATCAAAAACAAGTCCCGTACTACTGACGCTTCGAAAAGTGCCCTTTTCTGCGATTTTATCAAATTGGATTAAAAAAATTTGCCACTCTAACTCTTCTCGACTTTCAACATTTTGACGAATCTTTTGACTTTGTTGAAACGTACCTGAAATGATTAAAAAGAAGAGACTAATGATCGTTAACGAAACGAGACATTCGATTAATGTAAAACCTTCCGATAGACTACTTGCGGTAAATACCAAATTGTTTCTTTTCCGAGCTAATTTGCGCATAAGGAAGTTCCTCCAAACGATAGCTAACTTCATAATATCCATTTCTTTCAATATTAACTAGCCCTGTCTTTTGCTGTATTCTACGTGCTTCAACGACTTCTTCATAAAGTACGCGATGCATCCGAGAATCAATCATCTTATTTTCAATATCAAGCAAAAAGCCGAGTTCGCCTTGATAAAAAAATAAAACAGCAAAACTAATGATTCCAAATGCTAATAGTGTTTCTAATAAAACAAACCCTTTATGTTTTTTTCCGGATTGTTTTTTCATAGTGTCCTTTACCAAATAAAAAATTATACGATATGTCGATTTTCTTCGCCTCCCAAGTAATATAAAACGAGCGCATCTGGCCTTTGTCTCCCGTTCCAATTGTAAAATTCATCGGTGGAAAATTAGAAACGTGCAGCTCTTCTGGAACGGGTAAAATAAAAGATTGTTCACCCACTTTAAAATAAATTAAACCACTCCCACTTTCACGCCCCATAATCACCCGCTCTTGTTCGACAAACGAAGCTTGATGATTCAATAAAATATGTCTGTCTAGTTTCGTAAAAAAATGACGAATGGCTAATTCTCTTTCTAACTCTTTGGTGACGCCAACACTTAAAGTGACGATAATACTAACTAATGATAAAACAAGGAGAGATTCGATGAGGGTGAAACCGGTAGTTAAATAACTTCTTTTCATTATTTTCCTCTGAAGTGTTCTTCAAATAAATCTTTCTTCTTGCCTTCAGGAAACAACTCAGCCTTCTCTTCTTCAGTCAACTTATCCCCACCAAACTCTGCTAACTCAATTTCTGTGCGCATCGTCTCAACAATTGCCTTATCGCTTTCCTTTTCAACCGCGTCTTTCGTCTGGCCTAAATTGGGGATAAATAACAATACTAAGATACTAATAATTAAAACGACAATCATCATTTCTACTAGAGTAAAGCCTTTATGTAACTGATTTTTCAATGTTTTTCTCACTAAACTACGCCTCCTATATTTCCATAAATTGGTAAAAACATCGCAACATAAATCATAATAATAACGACTGCAATAAACAAAAAGACGGTTGGTTGAATCCACTTCAACGCTTGCTCGACTATTTGAATCAATTTCTTTAACAATAATTGGTGATAAACTAACAACTCTTCTCCTAAACGACCTTTTAATTCTCCTTGAAAAACGATTAATGAGAACTCGGGTGTTAAAAAAGAGTACTTCGGTAACTGTTCCGTTAATAAAATTCCTTCTCTTAATCCTTGATTCAATTCATAAGCTAATGCGACCATCAGGGATTCTTGTGGCAGCGCCGTTAACGTTTCTAAAATTTGTTTCATCTCTAATCCTTCTCGAAATAACTTCCCCCACTCTAGCGAGAAATAGCTGGTTTGATACAAGCGATATAATGACCCTAAAAATGGTATACGGCTCAAATATAAGGCCCTTTGTAAGACTGTTTTTCGTTTCAGCCATTGATAGAAAGAAAATCCTATTACTAGTACGAATAATATAACGAGTAAAAAAATGGTTGGACTATACTCTAAAAAAAGAATCCCCCAGTGATTGGCTTGGACCATGTTTGATGCGAGCAATTGCGGCAATAAAATCCAACGCATGCTGAATAGCATTCCCATCGAAAAGAACAATAAAATACACGGATAAGTCATTATTTTTTGTAACTCACTACGTTGTTTTGCGACTAATTTGGTATTTTTAAGCATACTTTGTAACGTCTCCACTAAATTCCCATGTACTTCAGCCAGTTGAAGTTGCATGGCAGCTTGTTGCGAAAATCCCATCATTAGAAAGCATGCGGCTAACGTCTCACCTTGCACGAGTCCTTGTTGGACAATTGCTAATAGTTCCTTAGAGAACTGTTGGCTACGCATCATTACTTGTACACTTTCTTGAATACTAAAACCATTTTCAAGTAATAAAACAAGCATTTCAAACAATGACAATTGTTCTTTGGCTTTTTTACGACGACTTTTTTTCATCATTTATCCTCACCAATGGGCCACATCCATGGCTTTTTAAGCTGATTAGTAAAAAAGAATTCGTAGGCAAATAAGGCTTTCATTTCCATTTCTTCTGTTAAAAATAATTGTTGATAAATGACACCCATTAAACAATGATCTAGCTCACTACTATCACCTACCAAATCAACAAGTCGACTCTTTGTTTCCTCTACTCCTTTCGCATGAATTGTCGCAAAGACTTTATGACCGGTTAAAGCCGCTCGAATTGCCGCTTTTGCTGTCAATGTATCCCTAATTTCACCAATGATTAAAACATCTGGACGATGACGTAGTGCAAGTTTAATTAATTGATCATAATTTTGTTCAATTTTGTCATTTGTTTGTAGTTGTAAAAAGTTTGGCTGTTCGATTTCAACCGGATCTTCAATCGTAATCACTTGACCTTTGACTTGTTGTGCCAAATGATACATGAAAGTCGTTTTTCCTGAACCAGTCGGACCACTAAACAGATACAGACCATTTTTTTCAAGGACACTTTGAGCAATTAACTCGGCATCGTCTGGAAAGAAGTAACCTAATTTTTGTTCATTGAAATCATGAAGGAAACGAATAACTAGACTTTCTTTGCCACGATAATCACCTACAGTAGATAAACGTAAGCGCGGTTGGCAAGTCGGCAATGGATAGGTAATTGCTCCAAGTTGTGCTTTTCTTTTTTCACCGACGTCCATTTCACCTAAATATTTAAAGCGAGCAATTAATTGTTGCGCAACTTCGACACTCAACTCATTTTCACATGGAATCATTTGTTGATCGCGGCGATAATAAATGGACGCTTTTTCATTCAAAAAATAAATATATAAATCTTGCATTTTTTCTTCAATCCCATAACTAATTAAATCATCTGAAATCGTTTCGATTCGCATAGTAGATCCTCCCTTCATGATTAACTGTACGCAAGATTGACTCGAATTTTTTCAAAAAGAAAAAAAACACTCCCATCCATCGATAGAAGTGTTCCCATTTATTTATTTTTATTGCGTTAAAATACTCTGAGCAATTAAAGTCGTATAAGCCTCTAAACCTAGTTCATTCGGATGAACACTGTCTTCCCTGAACCAGGAGCCTTGACCTTGACTTGTGTCATACCAGTCAATTAACGTCACATTCTCGTACTTATTCGCCATGTCTTTCAGTAAACGATTGACTTCATTTTGCCAACGTTGAGTCGGCACACACACATTGACCAAATAGACTTGACGATCACCTAAAACTGCCATCAACTGGTCAAATTGCGTTTCTGTCGCCGCTCCATTTGAGCCCAATCCAAGTAAAACGGTGCTCTTTAATAAGCCTTGTTCCTTTAATTTTTTTAAATCTTCCACGCTATTATACAACTGTCTACCAACCTTAGCATCAACGATAATATGAGGGAAAACTTCTTGTAAATTTAACGTTGCACCTAACATCACAGAGTCTCCAAAAGCGGTAATTTCTAGTTGTTCACCTTGAAGCACTTGCTCTTGAGTCAATTGATAGCGCGCCATAATCGCCTGGACTTCTTCTGTCGATTCCGTTGACTGATTGGTTCCATCTTCGTCAGTGATTGGTTTATCTGGTATTTTAGGATTATCCAAACTATCTTTAGCCGCATTTTTATTTTTTTCAATTGATGCTTGAAAATCGCGCTGCTCTTGCGTCATAACATTGACTGGCGCTGTAAAAATCCCAAACAGACCGATTAAAATAATAGCTGAAGTCATGATATATTGAATTTTTTTAACATTATCGCTTGGTGCTTTTAGACGAATTAAAAATTGTTTAAAGGCGGTATAGGTCCACTGAACATTATTTTTTTCAATAAAACGATAAGATAACTCACTTAAAACTAAAATTAAAACAAGTTCAATTACCGTGTGCAACCAAACATTTTCAGCGATATTTTTAACTTTGGCTTCATAAAAAATCATCACGGGAAATTGATATAAATAAATACTATAGCTTCGTTTACCTAAATAAGTAAGAACGGGGTTCGTTAACCAACGATTCCAACTTGCCCCTGGATGAGCAATCGTTGCCACAACAACCATTGCCATGACACTAATTAGATAAAGTCCTCCATAATATACAAAAGAATACCTTGCATCTAAAAAGAAAAAACTAATGATTAATATGAATAAAGCAACACCACCGGAGATATTTAAAACCCGCTTGGCTTGTAAGGGGATTTTGGCATTCAAATGTGTTGTTGGCCATAAAAAGGCTAACAGACTCCCTAGCCATAGTGAAAATAAACGTGTATCGGTGCCATAATAGACCCGTGTCGGATCACTACCTGGTTGGTATAAAATTCCCATTAAAAGAGCAGAAATCAGCGTACCTACAAATAAGAACTTTACAATATTTTGTTTTTTAGGAATAAAATTCATTAATAAAATAAAAATGATTGGCCAAATTAAGTAGTTCTGAGCCTCAACAGCTAATGACCATAAATGTGTAAAAGGTGACTGATTATTAAATCGATCAAAGTACGACATGCCATTATTGATTTGCCACCAGTTATTCACATAGGTCAAACTACTCAATACAACGGCTCGTAAATTATCTAATAAATTACGTTGAAATAATGTAATATAGGCTGCCGATCCAATTAACAGCGTCGCTAATGCCGGATACAGCCGCTTCATTCGCCGGATATAAAAGGCTTTAAGTTGGATTTTTCCATTTTCTTGCCATTCTTGCCGCAATAAATCGGTAATTAAATAGCCAGAAATCACAAAAAAAACCGGAACGCCTAAATAGCCCCCACGCATTTTACCTGGTATTAAATGATAAAAAATCACACCAATCACTGCTAGCGCTCTTAGACCATCCAAGCCCGTAATATATCTTCTTTTTTTCTTTTGTTCCACCATGCAACTTCCCTCTTATCTCGTCGGATTCTTCTCTTCTATCATGCCACAAATAACCAAAAAAATCTCAATCATTTCAGCTCTTTAGAAAAAATTAAATGATTCTCTGGAAATAATAAAAAAACGTAGCAATAGGCTACGTTTTTTTGGATGAGTTATTTATAGATTGTGATTAGATGCTAATAAATACCCTTGGGTGAATCAGTGTTTTTAGGGCTGACACTCGGTAATAAGCGAGCATCTTTTTGAAAGTAAAGAACACTTTCAAACGATTCTTTGCTTATTACTCGTCTCATAGCGCCCTAAAAACATCCTTGTTTTACAAGTCTTCTTCGTAGAATCTTCCGAGTATTTGGACGTTGTCGGAGATGCTGACGAATGACTTTGGATCGCTTTCGTGCATAATTTGTTTTAACATAGGTAGTTCATATCGTGTGACTACGGTAATCAAAACTTTCTTTTGATCATGATGAAATGCGCCTTCAACTTCACTAATAATTGTGATTCCGCGTCTTAATTTTTTATGGATTGCATGAATCACATCGTCAGCTTTTGAAGTAATAATCATGACTTGTATTTTCTTTTGTTTCGTATAAACTGCATCTGTGACTTTTCCACTAATAAAAATGGCTAAGGCACTATATAAAGCCGATTGCCAACCGAACAGAATTCCTGCGACAATCATAATGAACGAGTTAAATATGATCGACAATGAACCAATTGTTTTTCCTGTTTTTCGACGGATTGAAATGGTAATAAAATCGAGTCCACCAGATGATGAATTACTCTTTAAGATATAGCCACTAGCCGCTCCCATCAGTACCCCACCAAAAATTGCATTAATCGTTGGATCGGTTGATAAAACTTGGCTCGGCATAATTTGCATAAATAAAGATGTAAAACCAACCGTCATTCCGGTATAAATTGTAAATTTCGGACTGATTTTAAACCATCCGAGTATAAATAACGGGACGTTCAACAAGAGTAAAACAATTGATAACGGGACGTTTACTCCAATTATTTTTTCGGACAACTTACTGATAATTTGAGCTATCCCGGTGACACCGCTAGAATAAATATCTCCTGAATCGTAGAAAAAATTTACCGCCACAGCTGCGGTAATTGCGTACACAACAGAGGTTGAAATTCTGGTCGCATATTTTGACCATGGAACCTCTTGGAACCATCGAATCATTTTTTAATTAGCCTCGCTTTATTCTCTTTTTTTATATCATGTTCATTATACGCTCTTTTAGTAAAAATAAAACAAGCAATTAATTAGAAAAGGGATTTCTCCCCAATCGAATCAATTGCTCAATCAAATTATTCTTGTTCTGCAGTGACATCAATGCCTAATTCAAATAATTGTAATGGTGATACGGTACTTGGCGCTGCTGACATTGTATCCATTGCACGACCATTTTTAGGGAAGGCAATCACTTCACGAATGTTATCTTCACCAGCTAGTAACATTACTAAGCGGTCTAAACCTAATGCAATTCCGCCGTGTGGAGGGAAACCATAGTCTAGAGCGTCCAATAAGAAACCGAATTGATTTTGCATTTCACGGTGTGAGAAGCCTAATGTTTCAAACATTTGCTCTTGCAGTTCACGAGTATGAATACGTAATGAACCGCCGCCTAATTCATAACCATTTAACACGACATCATAAGCTTGTGCGTGGACTTTACTTGGATCGGTTGCAAGTAACGCAACGGATTCATCACTTGGTAAAGTAAATGGATGGTGAGCTGAAACGTAACGTCCATTTTCTGTATCGTATTCAAATTGTGGCCAATCAATAACCCACAAGAAGTTAAATTGTTCTTCATCAATTAATCCTAATTCTTGACCAAAGCGTGAACGTAACGCTCCTAAAGCCGCAGAAACCACTTCAAAGCTGTCCGCTCCAAACATTAATAGGTCACCGACTTCAGCGTTTGTTGCTGCAATAATATCTTCTGTTGCATCAACCAAGAATTTAGCAATTGGGCCTTTCAAGCCATCTTCTTCAACTTTTAACCAAGCTAAACCTTTTGCTCCGTATTGAGAAACAAACGTACCTAAGTTATCCATGTCTTTACGTGAATAATTCGCTGCTGCTCCTTTTGCGTTTAAGGCTTTTACAACACCGCCATTTGATAACGCCATTTGGAAGACTTTGAAATCAACGTCTTTTACGGTTTCAGATAGATCAATTAATTCCATTGCAAAACGCGTATCTGGTTTGTCGCTACCGAAACGGTTCATTGCATCTTGCCATGACAAACGTGGGAATGGTGAAGTGATATCCATACCTTTAACGTCTTTCATGACTTTGACTAACATTTCTTCAGTCATTGTTTGAATTTCTTCAGCTGTTAAGAAAGTTGTCTCAATATCAATTTGTGTAAATTCTGGTTGGCGGTCGCCACGTAAATCTTCGTCACGGAAGCATCGAACGATTTGGTAGTAACGGTCAAAACCAGCATTCATCAATAATTGTTTAAAGATTTGTGGTGATTGTGGTAGTGCATAAAAATGACCTGGGTGAACACGTGATGGCACTAAATAGTCACGCGCGCCTTCTGGTGTTGATTTTGCTAAATACGGTGTTTCAATATCCAAATAATCTTGGCTATCTAAATACTCGCGAATCGCACGTGTTGTTTTTGTACGTAACATAATATTTTGTGTCATACGTGGACGACGTAAGTCTAAATAACGATATTTCATACGTGATTCGTCACCAACATTGGCATCGTCTTCGATTGGGAAAGCCGGTGTTTTCGCTTTACTTAAAATCGTAATTTGGTCAGCCATAACTTCAAACTCACCCGTTTTCATTTTCGGATTGATTGCTTCTGGCGCACGTGAAATCACTTTTCCGCTAATTTCAATCACGTATTCACTACGGCAAGTATCCGCAATTTCCCACGCTTCTTTTGATAGCTCTGGATTGAAAACAACTTGAACGATTCCTTCACGGTCACGTAAATCAATAAAGATAACGCCTCCTAAGTCACGACGTTTTTGGACCCATCCTTTTAAAACAACGGTTTGATCACGATGCTCTTTTGAAACTAAACCATTGTAGACTGTTCTTTTAGCCATATTATTCTCCCTCTTCTTTCGTCATTTGGTCATAGACCGCACCAAAATCTTCGTAAATTGCTGTTAACGGTACTTGAATTTCTTTGCGTGTCGCCATCGATTTAACGTTAATCATGCCTTGTTCAAGTTCACTTTCACCTAGTGTTAAAACGAGGGTCGCATTTAATTTATCGGCTGTTTTAAATTGTGCTTTCGCTTTACGGTTTAAAACGTCGCGGTCAGCTGAAAAGCCCGCTTGGCGAATTTTTTGTACGACTTTCAAAGCGGCTAGATTGACTTCTTCTCCAAGATTCACCACATAAGCATCTAATTGGTGGGCAACAGGTAGCTCGACACCTTCTGCTTCTAGAACAAGTAAAACACGTTCCATCCCAATCGCAAAACCAAAGCCTGGTGTTTCTGGTCCACCTAGTTCTGCGACTAGTTGATTATAACGACCGCCTGCACATAATGTATTTTGTGCGCCTAAACCTTTCGCATCGCTCATGATTTCAAAAATAGTATGTGTATAGTAATCCAAGCCGCGAACCATATTGCTATCAATTTGGTAAGGCACTTCTAGTGCATCAAGCATTGCAATGACTTCATCAAAATGCTTTTTAGCTGGTTCACTTAAATAATCTAAAATTGATGGTGCATCTGCGACGAATTGTTTATCCCGTTTATCTTTACTATCTAAAACACGTAATGGATTTTCATTTAAGCGGCGTTGTGAATCTTCACTTAACTCGTCTTTAAATGGTGTTAAATAATCAATTAATGCTTGGCGGTAATTTTGACGCGTTTCAGGATCGCCTAATGAGTTAATCACTAAATGAAACTCGCTCATCCCTAATTGTTCAAAATAAGCCAACGCCATCATCATTGTTTCGACATCCGTTGCTGGATTTTCTGAGCCAAATGCTTCAACCCCAATTTGATGGAACTGTCTTAAACGACCTTTTTGCGGACGCTCATAACGGAACATTGGACCGGTATAGTAAACTTTGTATGGCTTGGCATATTCTGGGCCAAACAACTTATTTTCAACAAATGAACGGACAACAGGTGCAGTACCTTCTGGACGTAAAGTAATGTGACGATCCCCTTTGTCATAAAAATCATACATTTCTTTCGTTACAATATCACTTGTATCTCCCACACTACGCGTAATCACTTCGATGTGTTCAAACATTGGCGTGCGGATTTCTTGATATTGGTAATCACTAAACAATAAACGAGCCGTCTCTTCAATAAATTGCCACTTCTCAATTTCGCCTGGTAAAAGGTCAGCTGTCCCTTTTGGACGTTGATAACTCATACTTTTCCCTCCTTAAAAAATAAAAAAAACGCCTTATTTCTCTACAGAAATAAGGACGCAATCATCTTCACGTGGTACCACCTAAAATTCGAAAGTTCTCAAAAAACGAACTTTCCTCAAACGATTAACGCTCGTACACGAAGAGGCTTTTCTTCCTCTCATCTCCAGATTGTCTTTCGGTCGTTTTTTCTTAAATGACTCTCAGCCACGGTCATTCTCTCTAATAAGTAAAAAAGCGTACGTACTCGATCCTTCATCGATTTTGTTTAATAGTATTTACACATTACAAGAAAATTCCATGAAAGTCAAGTGAATGTCTTGCAATTACCCAAGTTTCGCTAAATAAGATTGACAACGTCCGATCCAATCGACTTCATACTACGCTTGCGATAAAATACGCGTCGAAAAAGCTGAAATCGAATTGATTTCCTGCTCGTTACACCACGCTGTACAAGCTTGATACAGCTGTTCAAGCGCTTCATCGATTTCTTCATCATCCAAAAGAACAGGCACATGTGTCATCCCTTTTTGACTCGCAACAAATACTCTTGTATGCCCATCTAAAAGTACTGGTTTTTTAGACCACGGAAACCAACGAATCGTAACCGGTGCCTCTTCAAGCGTTTTACTCGTTAGCCAATTTTCGATCCGTTTGATTTTTGCTTCTGATAAAAAAAGCTGACTAAATTGCAAATCTGAAATGGCGATTTCCCTCACTTAACCTCACCTACTCTTTTGCGCTACTTTGCCATTGAAAATAAAAAACTAGATAGAAGACCGCTGTTATTAAAGATAAAGCACTGGCCCAATAACGCAAATTTTCTTGAAATAAAAACAGCCATAAAATAGCGATAATCGTTGGAATATTAATTTTCCCTCTAAAGAAGAGTTGGTGTTTATGTTGATATGAAAAAGCAAACATGTGAATCACTAAGATCACCGCCAAAACGGTCCATAAAATCAAAACATTTTGGTTCCCCGATAAATTCATCCCACCAAAAGTTCCCAGATGAACATCGACTGCTTCTGGTACAAGAAAAATTGGTAAATTCGCCGCTACCAAAGCTAATGCGCCGTTCAATAAAGCAAAACCAATCGGATACGTTTTCTTCTCCTTTTTTAAGTAAGCATTCGTATACAAATAATCCATCGTCCATTTACCTTTGACATATTCCAATAAAGTAGTTTGTTTATCCATAGCGCTCCTTCCTTTCAGGTGAATAATCGATTCCATTATTTCTAACTTAATTATAAGCGTTTCTCGCTACTTTTTCATGAGTAAAACTGGAAAGAGAAAGCTTCCTTAGTCTAGTGACAATTATTTAATTCAAAAAAAGGAACGAACTATTTGATAACCAATAACTGATTAAAATGTAACTAAACCAAGTCAACCAAATCCAAACATAAGAAGCCGTATGCCTTTTGATTACGCTATAAGACAGGCAAGCCAAAAATATCAAATAATAACTGACCATTACAATCGTACTTAATTTATGATTTGTTCCCGAATTCACAAATAGTTGCATTTTTGTATGCAATTCTGGATTACCATACTTTATCATTGCAAAGTGGATATAAGTTTGAACCTCTCATGACTGAAGTCACGAGATTCTTAGGAACAGAACATACTTGCAAGCGTATTTCTTTA
>NZ_JBHSGT010000066.1:0-32877 GCF_042654605.1 Enterococcus eurekensis | reverse complement strand
TAATCATAACATATGTATTTGCATATATGCTATTAAATCAAAGCTTAAACCTTTAGAAAAAAATAATACATGTCGGTTGATTGACACAGTAAAATACTGTGCCTCAACCGAAGCCGATTCATCTACACGACTAAAGTCGCGAGTGTTCTCGGCTAGTTAATAAAATAACCACTACTTCCACATAAAATGACTACTCTTTTTCAATTTCTTGCTTCTTTTTTTCACTTAATACCCCATCATTCATTAAATAAACTTTGTCACAGTAATCAACTAGCCTTAAATCATGGGTCACCATAATAATCGCTTTTTCTCTTTCTTTTGCTTCTTTCGCTAAGATCTTTACAACCTCATAGGCTTTCTCCGTATCCAGACTAGCCGTTGGTTCATCCGCTAAAATAATGGTGGGGTCATTATAAAGCGCACGGGCAATCGCTACACGTTGGCGTTCCCCACCTGAAAGCTCTTCAGGGTATTTATTTTCTAAACTTTTGACTTCTAGTTGCGTTAATAAATCCAATCCTTTTTTGTTCGCCTTTTGTTTAGCAACTTTGTCAACTAACTCTAATTGTTTTTTCACCGTTAAAAAAGGAACTAGATTTGACGCTTGCAAGATAAAACCAATTTCTTCAAATCGTAATTTCGCTCGTTCTTTTTCTTTTTTTCCACTGAAAGCCTGATTATTGATGCGTACTTCACCTTCAGTCGGTGTTTGTAAACCACCGATAATGGTTAAAAAAGTACTTTTTCCTGATCCTGAGGGACCTATTACCGCAACAAATTCGCCTTTTTCAACCGAAAAATTCGTTTCTTTCAGCGCTTCGATTGTTGTATCACCATCTTTAAACGTTTTTGTTACATTCTTTACTTCAATTGCACTCATTTCATTTCCTCCTATCCGATTGCTTTCAATGGATCAATCTTGACAATCGTTCTTACGGAGAACAATGCTCCTGTAATTGCGATAATAATCATTAAGACACTAATAAAAGCAAAGAAAATCAAATTCGATTGAAACGGTACCGCCTCAGGTAAGACAAGTCCGGATGCAATCGTTAAAATAAGACCAGTTAATACTCCAACGGTTGCCAAAAAGAAGGTTTGGGCAATCACTGATTTGGCAATATAACCACTTGAAATTCCTTGTGCTTTCATCACACCAAAAATTGCGGTCTTTTGCATCGTTAATACATAAATAAAAATACCAATAACGACTGCGGCAATGACCACTAAGAAGCCAATCATAAAGCCAAATGTTAAGACTTGAGCACTATATCCTGGTAACTTATTAATAAAATCAGTCACCCCAATTTGACTAAGTCCATCTGGAATTTCGGACACCTCTCCGCGAATAATAATTGCATTGACTTTCAATTCTTGGCTTTCTGCCATTTCGCCATAACGTACGCTTTGAACTGTTTCAAAAGATGTATACAAGACAGGTGAAACACTGTATTTAGCATTTTCAGTAAATCCAACAATGGTCATTTTTTCATCATTCATAGAGATATTAATCGTATCTCCTAGATCAAATCCCGCATTTTCCTTCAAACTAATATCAGCGACTACTTCCCCTTTTCCATCAAACATTTCCCCTTCAATAATATTGGGGGTAATAAACTCTGCTTCATCAATGCCAAAAAAGCTAACATTTTCTTTTGCTTCGTTGTCTCCTGTTTGATAAATAATAGCGGGTGCTTGAACGAGCAGTGCTGTTTCATCCGCCTCGACTTCATCTGCAAGCTTTGGATCAATCATTGACATATTCAACGTATCATTGGCTTTCTCAGATAATAAAAGCGAATCTGCCTCCCATTTATCGATAGCCATTCGGTTTTCTTGTGCTAACCCATATGCTAAACCGGTTAAGAAAAAAACCAAGTAAGCGATTAGAAACATCACGCCAATAACTAAAGCATAGCGTAGTTTCGAATGACGAATTTCATTTAAAGCTAAAAACATCTTATTTCCTCCTATTTTTTCGATTTGTGAATGAATCACTTATTTTGATAAACCAAGCGTTTCTTCTTTGCTTATCACCTGATAAGTAGATTGTAACAAAAGAAAAAACAAATAAAAAAAGTTATGCTCTTTTTTTTCGTTTTTATTGATAACTTTTAACTCCAACTGTAATGACTTAAAAAGGGTATGATGATTTTGACTTAAAAAATAAAAGTTTCTTTGTTACACTCACTATAACGACAGATTGAAGGAGGGGTTAAAAGTGAAGCAAGGTTTTTTACCTATTTATGACCATCGAACGGAAATATTAATTTTAGGCACTGCGCCCGGTGTCGTTTCTTTAAAAAAACAGCAATATTACGCCAATCCTGGCAACCAATTTTGGAGGATTATTTTCACCAATTTAGCCATTGACGATCCGATTGATTATCAAAAACGCATTACATGTTTAAAAGAACACCGAATTGGTTTGTGGGATGTCTATGAAAAATTCGAGCGAAAAGGCAGCCTTGATACGAATTTTGCGACCGTTATCCCTAATGATTTCAAACAAATCTTAATGGAAACACCGGTTAAATTAATTATCACCAATGGCAAACTTGCGCATAAAGAAGCCTTAAAAAATCAAACGATTCAACATTTACCGATTATTGCCGTTCCATCAACTAGTGGAGCTAATAACGGGATGTCCAAAGAGCGCCTGATTGCTTGGCACAACGCACTCGCAATTCTCAGAAATTAAATACAAAAAAATCAGAAGCCCATCGCCTTTAAACGACGAGCTTCTGATTTTTCAATTAAATCTCTTCACCATTTGTACGGATTACTTCTTTATACCAATCAAATGATTTTTTCTTATGACGACTCATATCCCCATTACCTTGATCGTCTAAATCAACGTAGATAAAGCCATAACGTTTGGACATTTCGCCAGTTGAAGCACTAACTAGATCAATACAGCCCCAAGGAGTATAAGCAATTAAATCAACTCCGTCTAAGACAACAGCTTTTTTCATTTCAGCCATATGTCTTTTTAAGTAATCAATACGATAATCATCATTGATGACGAAGTTTTCATCTGGTGTGTCAATTGCGCCTAAACCATTTTCTGAAATGTATAATGGGACACCATAACGACCATATAAATCACATAAGGCTAGACGTAAGCCCACTGGATCAACTTCCCAGCCCCATTCACTGACTTCTAGGAATGGATTTTTTACCCCACCAAAGAAATTACCTTGAATCTGCTTATCTCGGTGTTTTGGGTCAATTGAGACTGTTGTTGACATGTAGTAACTAAAAGATAAGTAATCAACTGTGTGTGCCTTAATAATCGCTAATTCTTCTTCTGTCCATTCAATTTCAATGCCCTTATTTTCAAAATAGGCTAAAGCGTAACTTGGGTATTCGCCACGAACTTGTAGGTCATTACAGAAGTAGTTAAATAGGCGATTTTTTTCTTCTCTTGCCATCACGGTGCCTGGATTCGAATCGTAAGCATACATTGTCGCATAAATACTCATACACCCCATTTTAATCGCTGGATTGATTTCTTTGGCAATTTTTGTTGCTAGAGAACTTGCAACAAATTGATTGTGTAATGCTTGGAAGTTATCTGCTTCAGTTGCATTACGCATCGCTGTCGTAAAGAATGATCCCATAATTGCGGTATTAATTTCGTTAAACGTCATCCAGTAAGTAACTTTCTTTCCATAGCGTTCTAAAATCGTACGCGCATATTTTTCAAAGAAAGCAATTAATTTTTTGTTTTTCCAACCACCATATTCTTTCACTAAATGAAGCGGTGTTTCATAGTGAGAAATGGTAATCGTTGGTTCAATATTGTATTTCAATAATTCATCAATAACCTGATCATAGAAAGCTAAACCTGCTTCATTTGGTTCTTGATCATCACCATTAGGAAAAATACGTGCCCAAGAAATCGACATACGGAAAGTTTTAAAACCCATTTCGGCAAACAAGGCGATGTCTTCTTTATAACGGTGATAAAAATCAATTCCTTGATGATTCGGATAAATATATTTCTCACGATCAATTTCTAATGGAAAGTCTCCTGAAAATAATAAAGGCATTCTCAGTTTGCCACCTGGTGAAATATCAGCAATCGTTAAGCCTTTACCGTCCTCATTATACGCACCTTCAAATTGGTTAGCAGCTGTTGCGCCACCCCATAAAAAATCCTTACGAAAGCCTTTGTTTGTCATTAAAAATCCTTCCCTTCTTTTCCCTATTTGAAATCTAATTCTGCACTTTACTCACCTGATTATGTCTAGTAAACTAGAATCAAAGGGAGTGACCGTGTTGTTCAATTTAGAAATTTTAAAACAAGCTTCTGAAACCGATCGGCAAATTGCCAATTATATTGCAAACAATCAAGAATCTGTGGCTTTTATGCGGGTTCGCGAATTAGCTGAAAAAACGCACGTCTCACCGGCAACGATTGTTCGCTTTACCCAAAAAATGGGCTATTCGAGTTTTCCCGAATTACGCCTTTCTTTGAAGCAACATCTAGAAGTTCGAGAGCATTCACTGCAAACCACACAAGATAAAATTTATCTAGAAGAAACACATTTCCCAGTAAATTTTGATGAAAAACTTGACCAATTAATTGAGATCATCGACCAAGCTAGTTTTATTCATTGCTTAGGAACGGGTTCGTCGAATATCATGGCCCAGTATGCACAACAACGTTCCTCATCACTTGGTTATCGGAGTATTGCCTCTGTCTCAGCTTTTATCCCTTACTTATCGGCTAAAAACGAAGAAAAAGATGGAAAGATTGATGAAGTCTGCTTACTGTTCTCCGTCTCTGGTGAAACACCTGATATGATCCACTTGGCTCGTGAATTAGCTAAAACTTCGGTTTATTCTGTTAGTATCACGAACAAAGAAAGCAATACCTTAACCGGGTTATGCGATTTCTCCCTAACATACGACACGCCTTCGAATCGCCACTCTTATAGTATGGACATGACTTCGCAATTACCTGTCGTTTACATTATTGAAACGCTCGCAAAACGCTTGTACTTAAAAAAATATCCTGCATCTAACAAGTAAGTTTTCTTTTCAATAAAATTATTATAGCTACTTTTGATTTGACTTAAAAGTAGCTAGTCACAAGTTGATTCAGGTTCCATTAATGAAACATAGCGTTTCATTAAAACTAAAAAACTATATTAAAAAACATCAAAAAAGCACGTCAAAAGCAACACTCTAGGAGTGCATCTTGGCGTCCTTTTTTGATATTTTTATAAAAGAGTCAACATTAATTTTTCCCTAAGCAACATTTCTTATATTTTTTTCCACTACCACAATAACAAGGATCATTGCGACCAATTTCCTTTCGAGTATCCTCCGCGTGCATATTCGAAGTATTCTTCAAGGGATTTTCTAGGATAGAGATATTTGAACGTTGTCTAGATAACTCTTTGGGCGTATGGCCATTATTCGACCATCTTCTCGTATGGTTTGCTAAATTAACAACTAATGAAACAATTTTTCGTGCATTTTTTTCATCTAAAATTTGAAAACCTAAACGATCAAATGATTCCATAAGTCCATCCAAATCAGAGTCCATACTTGCAAGCCCTTGAATTTCTTCTGCCAAATCCATCACTCGTGAGCCTGATTCTTTGGGGAATATTTGTTTTAATCCTGTTAAAAATTGTTTGAAATGATGCGTTTTTTCGAAATAATATTCATCAACATATTTCAATAATTCTTGTTTCTCGGGAATATAATAAGGTTTGTCTCCCTTTTGATTCAACATTAATTGCATTTCACCAAACATAAAAATGGCTTCATTCACAAAATAATCGCGATAAGAATATACATATTTTTTAACTAAATATTCGGGTAAGTTAGCTAGCATCATGTCCAGTAGCTCTATCTCAATGGGTTCCTCATTTTGCTGGTTATAAATACGAAGCACAATTTTTTTATGGACCATACCATATAGATTTGAAAAAGCAACAATATAATCCATGACTGATTTCGCTAACTCATAGTCAATACCATCCAGCCCTCCTCCAATTGCTTTTTTCCGCCAACTATAAAGCGTCGATGCACTAATCTGAAATTCTTGACTCAGTGACGCGACGCTAATGTTATTAGGCGGTAACATCTTATCAACGATCTCTTGTTTAAACGCTGCTGAATACCTCATATTCCTTTTCGCCTTCCTCTCCAATGAAATAATTCCCTACCTATTTTATCCTAAAAGCCTAACAAACAATAGAATTCAACTTATTTTTGAACAATTAAAATAAAAAAAGACCCAGTAAGAACAAACAAGGATACCCCACCATCACTATTGACATTGTTTTTAGGACGATTGGAAAGGTGGTTTTTTTATTTTGCTTAGAAAAATAAGGCTGTAATTTTCGCATTGCATACGGTAAAAGTAATCCTAAAAATAAAACTGGCCAAGGTACCCAACCTAAGAGAACTAAGAGTGGAAATAAAAGAAAACTAACAATAAAACTAATTTTTAACAATTTAACGGCTCGCGCTTTCTCAATATAATAAACAAGTGTTTTTCGATTATTAACAATATCTTCTGCCAAGTCACATGTATTGTTCGCTAATAAATTGTTAAACATCATTAGAACAAGTGGTAAACAGACAACAAGGAATTGGGCTGCCAGACCTGCTGTAAATTGAATAGAAGATGGCGTAATTAGCACGTATAAAGCCACCAATGGAACAAAATAGCCACTTGCTAAGGCCGTAACCGTTTCTGCAATAGGTAAACTATTTAACGGTCGTGGTCCTGCTGAATAAAAGAGTCCTACATAAAAGCCAAGTATTCCCGGAAACAACAACCAATAACTTGTCATTTGAATTAAGATAAAACCTAACATAGTCGCTAGCGTCATAAAAAATATAAAATAACGTCGAACAACTGTTAATGACAAATGATCGCGCCCAATAATATTAGTTTTCTCCTTGTAAGCATGCTCGTCCGATGCATTGCGATAATCCATATAGTTATTAAAAATATTGACCGCTAGATGGAACATCAAAATCGTCAATGTATAGATGACAAACGGTAAATTCAAACCAACATCATATTGAAAGTGAGCATATGTTGCTCCTAATAAGATCAAAAATATATTTAACGGAGCGGTATAGACTTCTGCCAACTCCCAAAATTGTTTAAAACGCATAAAAGAACTCCTCCAAAATAACATCTTAATTGCTAAGGTAGTATAACATAGCCTGTCAGATTTAGGTGAAATAGAGATTGTTCGGCTTTTTCTTTCTTAAAGGATGTGGTAATTCCTGTCATTTTTATTAGTTGTTAGCTATACTTTTAGTAAGACACAATAAGAAGGTGAAAAAATGACTAAAATTCTGATGATTTATGGCGGTTGGCAAGGACACTCACCGGAAGCAATTAGTTTATATTTCGCACAAAAATTACGTGAACGACAACATCAAGTCACTCTATCCGATAGTTTAGCGATTCTTAACGATTACAAAGGACTGAAGCTGTATGATTTAATTATTATGAACTGGACACGTGGTGACTTATCTGATTCCGCTGTTCAAAATATTCAAAGAGTTGTTGCAGAAGGTACTGGGCTTTCAGGTATTCATGGCGGATTCACTTCGGCTTTTCAAAATAGTAAGCAGTGGCAATTTTTGACTGGCGGTCTCTTTGTTGACCACCCAGGCGGTGATCAACAAAACTATACCGTTAAGATTCTTGATAAGACACATACGATAACAAATGATTTACCAGACTTCTCGATTCAATCGGAGCAATACTATCTCCTGATTGATCCTGCAATTCACATCCTGGCAACAACCGATTTCGTAGAACTCGATCATCCTAATGCAGCAAACCGTCTACCGATTTCCCTGCCAGTTGCTTGGACGAAAAAATGGGGCAAAGGAAATATTTTTTACCACTCACTCGGCCATGACTTAGCAACGTGTCAATTACCCACCGTTGAAGAAATGACTTTAAGAGGGTTTCAATGGGCGATTCGTAAATAAAAAAGCAATTCCTACAATTTATTATTCTACAACGAACAAAAAAACACCTCTTAGAAATTTAATTTCTAGGAGGTGTTTCTTACAATTCTCTATTCAAAATAACTGTAGCATTCTTCAAGGGTTAGGATTCCAAGATTCGTCACAATCCCGTCCGCTTGACTCAAATCTTGTTTCGTAAAGGCTGGATTTTGAAACCCAAGACATTTTGTTCCTGCTGCCTTGGCCGCTTTGACACCATTCACCGCATCTTCAATAACTAGTGCTTGCGTTGGATCAACTTGCAAAGCATTAGCCGCTTTTAAAAAGACGTCTGGAAATGGTTTCGAACGCTCACAATCTTCACCAGAAACAAGTTCTTGAAAATAAGGTCGAATCGCTAAAGCATCAACGACTTTCGCAATGTCTTTATTGGATGAAGATGACGCAATTGCTAGCGGAATCTTTGCATCGTGAAGACGTTTGATTAAATCAATCGCACCTGGAATACTCCGAATTGGTTGACTCTCTAGCATTTCATGACGAATCGCTTCCCCACGTGCAATGCATTCTTCAACCGTTAATGGCAGATTAAAATCTTCTTTCATAAAACGCCACATATACTCCAGCGTCGTACCAAATAATTGATGATGGTAAGAATCAGGAACTTCAATCCCTTGTTCACCTAACATTTTTTGCTTTGACGCAATCCAGATTGGTTCAGAATCAACGATTACGCCATCCATATCGAAAATTAAAGCTTTGATGGGATCAACTCCTTTCTATCTTTTCCCATTTATTTATTTTACTAGATTTATCAATTTAATAAGTCCGAAATCCCCTCAATATTCTTAACATTAGGATTATATTTTACAATCCACTCAACGAATACCTTAACCAATTGAGGATTGATACTAAATAAATATCCCATATTACCAGTCCCTTTAACATTAAATGGACTATATTTTTGATTACGAAACATTTTAATTTCATCAATAAAATCTTTTGTTGGTAAGGGACGTTTTAAAATTATATAGTCTAAATCAATCTTCCTACCTTCAGAGATCCATTGATCATCTCCATATCCAGAAGGACGAATTGAAGAGTATGCATTACTTTTTGCAATGCTAATAGCAGAGATCATCGTATCAACACCATGAAGAATAATATCACCTACTTCTACATCTAGCATGCGTTCCCAATGATGCATTGACTGACCTTTCTCATTTTCAATCGGAGCCCAGATATATTGACCATTTTTTTCAGCTTGGTAGCTACTCCCCTGAAATACAAAAAAGTACAGGCGTTCATTTCCTTCACGTGTAATCTCTTCAGTCTTTCTTTTTGAAAAAGAAGCTTTATTCGATTCATATTGGGAATTTTTTTTCTTAACTAATTTTTTCTCATCAAATTTTTTTCTTTCTAATTCATTTTTCTTTTGGTTTTCAATAGCTTCAAATTCTTTTTCAATATTCAGAATAACTTCAGAATGTTTTTTTGCATCGCTTAACTGAATTATTCCCTTTTCAAACGCCATAGGAAAAGACAGAATTTTCTCACCAACCGTTTCAAAACTAACAATAATTTTATTATCTTCAAAACTATTAATGATTCCCTCACCCCATGTTTTATGCAACACTATTTCATTAACCATTAAATTTATCCACCAACTTAACTATTATTTTACTCTTAGTATATATGATCATATGATTATTTAATACTCTTATTATTAAATAAAAAAACAGCAATTATATAAATAGTGCATTTCGTCAAAAATAAAAAACGAAACGCACTATCATGTTAGTTATTTAAAATAATGTTTTAAATCAAAGATTGTTGAAAAACCAGAAGCCATAAATTGTTCTACAACTTCATTAATAGATAAATTATCTTCTAGTATGGCCCCATTTTCTAATTCATATTCAATTAGCTCTTTTATCGTTCCTTCATAATCTTGATCTAATAGCTGCTTTAAATTATTAATCCTCATCGATCTCATTCCTTAATAAATCTTTTTATTAAAAAGGTACCGCTTCTAGTCATTCATATAGGTAGCGCATTAAATCATAATCGTAATTTTTATAAGAGGGATTCAAATGATCATTTATTAGCTGACTAGGAAATACCTCCTCTAATAATGTGCCCACTACGCTACTCGAATACAGTTGAAACTCTCTAATAATTTTTTTACTATCTCCCCATCATTCTTCCATTATATTTTCTAGTACATATAAATGTTCGTACTTCTGATATTTATCAAACGATTCCCGTTCCACACTTGTTAGCTCGGTATCCGTTAAAAGATAAAACACTTCTTCTTGTATTCCTAAATAAATGTAACAAGAAGTGTGATATAGACCTTAAAAATTATATGTCTTTAAGTCAAGAACATAGGACTAGACTAGAACCAAGTGTAAATATAGATCCATCTTAACAAATCATAAATATAACGCCAATGCCTCTTTAATCTCTTTTTTCAATTCTTTTTTCCCTAATGTCGGTGCGGTAATGATTGGGTAATTCTTATTTAATTCAAAGATTACCCTACGACCGTATCGTTCATCGCTACCTAATTCAGGTCGATCCTTAATTTGTTTTTTCATTTGAGCACTTAGTCCCTCTTCATGAATCACAGTTAGAAAATTGATGATAAATTGACCGTTTCTAAAAATATTATATTTAATAATATAATTATACATATCTAAATTATCGTAGATTATTCTGATAAATTTTTCTTCATCATCACTGTCTGTAAAATTCCCATCCTCAATATATTCAGCTGCTAAGACACATTTGTAAACATAGTTTTCCCAGTCAAATTTTTTTAAGACGATGTTATCAAATTTCTTTTTACTATTTAGTACTTCTGGATATTTTTCAACAATGTAGTCTCTTTTATATAACACGAATAACGAATACCAAAATCGTTTATTTAAATGAATCTCTCGATCGATGCCAATATAGAACTGTTTCAATAGAGTAATTGCTTCCTTGAAATCTTCAAAATGATTATGAGGTGCGGCTAAATAAATAGGAAAATCAGGAGTCTCTGAAATAAAAACCGTCTCCTCTGACACGTACTCAGCATTGAAGCTGATCGAATCGGATACAAAATCATGATATAATTTTTCAGAATCGAATTCTTCATTAAGTAATCTAATTTCCATTTTCAGACATCTCCTTGACTCCATCAATAAATTTTTCAATTATGCCGTCAGACATTTGTTGAATCACGCTGTCCAAGCTTTCAAAATCAAGTTCAACAATATTTTTATTTAACATTAAATCTCTTAATTTTATATGTAACCCTTTTTCTGGAACTGGCATTTCTAAAAGATTGATGAATTCTTCTCCTGCTCCATACTCTTGAATAAATTCACTCAATGCACGATTCAATCCTAGATAAAAATACATATTCTTCAAGCTCTTCTTAATATTTCCAGAATCAAAAGTATATTTTCGATCCTTAAATACTAGATTTATAACTTCGCTTGTTAATTCAATTTTAAAAGGTGTCTCCAGATTTTCACGAACTGATTGTTCAAACAACTCCAATGGTCTGACTTCGCTTCCTTCAAAAACGACTTCATCAGAGTATCCTAATAAACTATTAGGACGAACGATCAATCGGTCCTTATGCATATGATAAAAATCATTCAAGTCATTTGATTCACTAAAGGAAATCTCTTCCAATGTTTGTATTTGTAATTGAAGTTTAGTCCGTTTTGATAGCGACAGACGTTTCTTCTTCAATTCAACTTTATTTTGACCAAAGGATAAACGTTCAAAATAATTATCATTTGATTGTGCGATAAAAAGTAAAGTTGCTTTTCCATCTTTTAACAATTGCTCGATGAATGGTGTACTTATTTTGTAGGTAAATGGAATAATATAAGAATCTTTTGTTTCTTCAATCCGATCGACATCAAAAGAAAAATAGTTTTCCTTATAACTAGACGATGTGCGCGAAAGAATCGGATATGGGAAAGCCGCATCTTTATTGTATATCATCGTAGCACCTCCAACTTATATATAAATTTGAGTGCATCTGAGCGATTATTCTTCTTAGTCAGGACTAATTGAATCGTACTAGCGACTATATGCACATCAGAGATTTTGAATTGATCAAATTCATACTGTATATTACTAGCTCCATCTATGATTCCAGAGTAGGCCTCTTTCAGATTAAACTCATTCTCGTATTCTTTTCCTTCGCCATCGACTACACGAAAACTAAGATTTACCAATCCATCTTTGGGGATGTCAGAAATATTATTCAAATGAAAATGAATGATTTCTTGATTATTTAAGACCATTCTATTAACAACTTCATTTGATAAAAGCAAAGTAGCACTTACTTCTTGATTATCTGAGTCTGGTTTTAACTTTCGCGGTCTTCTAGTTTTTTGTTTTTTGGGCAGTGTACCATTTCCAGTTCCTTCTCGTGTGCCACCATTTCTTCGTTCTTTTTTCTTTCGAATTTGTTTCCCTTGTGCCAATTCAATTTTTTCGCTCATCTCATTTAACTTTGATTGAAAAGTAATTTCTTTTTCGTACAATAAATCGGATGTATCAATCTTCCCATCACTGGGATTTAGTCGTTCCCATTCTTCATCAATTTTTTCAATGATTACTTTATTTAAATTTTTGAGAAACTTTTTCGCATCTTTTTTGGATGCAGGATCCCTTAAAGCATCCGCTGATAAATCTGTATGTGCCTCGTTTTCTAATGTTTTTAAATATTGATCTTCTTTAGGTCCTCCAATAAGTACCGCATTAAATGGACGTCGAATGTAACTAGGAACTTTGTAATCGACAATCTTCATCCCCATACTGCGAACAATACCGACACGCCCCGTTTTAATCGATTCATTGTACATAAAATATAAATCAAAAGAAAAATGTTTTACATTAGATGAAACCTCAATCTTTATCGGTTCATTTGTCAAATAGTTCTCAATATATAATGGCGTAAATACTTTTTTTATCTCCTGGATATTTGATAAATTCTGTGGATAGTACTCACTATTATGAATTAATTCTTGAATAGTGATCTGATTAATTTCAACTAGATTTTCTTCATCTGAAATCGTTACAATTAATTTTCCTTCTAAAATCGCTAAGAAAAAATTATCACAAACGGATTGAATCATTCCTGAGATATTCTTATGACTTTTTCTAAGAAAAGGAATAACTATTTTTAATCCTCTAGACTTTTTTTCAAAAATAGGATCAAAATCCTCATTGATATATGGAACATACTGATTTTTTTCATTAAAGTCAGAGAAATAGCCCGTGGAACGATAACTACTATCTTCCATTTGATGTTCGATTAATTGAGTTGTTCCTCCAATGTGTAAATTTCCCTCTTCGTCATGATTTGAAAAAAACATTAGATGTAGATCAGATGCTGCATTATTTGCGATTTTACCAACACCATGCGAACCGCCTCGGATTGTCTCAATCTTTTCATCTTGTTCTGTAAAATGAACACCTTTTTTATATGCAAATGTATTATAAGTCGTTTTAGCATCGATTTGATTTGCGCCAGACAGTCCTTTGGTATTTGAATCTTCAAAAATTAAAACATCAACAGTATCTGTATTTAAAGATTCTCGCATGTGATCAATTGTTTCTTGCGTGTAAGAATTTCCACCTTCTAATGAATGAATATGTTCTTCAATTTCATCAATTCCAGGTATAATTGATTTTTGAACCTCAGTCATTAATATTGAAACCTCTACTGGATCCATACTTCCAGGAAGTTTCGCATCAATTGAATTTTGAATATTTTCTCGAATCGTCCCGCTAATTCCTGCCTTATGAAAATGTTCAAGTGAATTATCAAATGTTTGTGTTTCTGTATTTGCAATCTCAGCAAAGTAAAATTTTCTACTCAAAATACCACTCCTATCTTTATAATTTTCTATATTCTGATAGTTTTAGATTATAGGTTAACAAAAAAGAGCTAGAGGATTACGCTCTAACTCTTTTCACTTTTCAACTTACTTAAATAGCTCCATAAATTTTCGTAACTCTTCTTCTGCTTCAGGCGTTGTACCTTTTAGTTCCCCCAACATGCCTAATAATTTATCCGTTGACTCATTAATTTCAGCACGAATGTTTGCTAATTCCTGTGCAATCTCGGGTAATGGAATCACTTCTTCTTCTTCAAAGGTATCGACGTAACGTGGAATATTTAGATTGTAGTCATTCTCTTTGATTTCATCAAGCGTCGCAACATGTGCATATTTCTCAATAAATTCTCTCTTCTTATAAGTCTCAATAATTTTATTGATATGTTCTGGTTCTAATTTATTTTGATTCTTGTCTTTCTTAAATTCACTTGATGCGTCAATAAATAAAATATCTGTATTTTTACGTGCTTCGGGACCTTTAAAGACTAAAATACAAGTTGGAATTGATGTACCATAAAATAAGTTAGTTGGTAATCCAATTACGGTATCTAACAAGTTATTATCAATGATGTTTTTACGGATTTTCCCTTCTGATGCACCACGGAATAAAACTCCGTGTGGTAATACGATCGCCATCGTACCTTTATTATCTAAATGATAAAGTCCATGTAAGATAAAAGCATAGTCTGCTTTTGAAGCAGGTGCAACACCATAGCCTCTAAAACGAGCATCTTTTTCACGATCAATGTCTTTAATATTCCAATTTTGCGAGTAAGGAGGATTCGCAACTACAGCATCGAATTTTAAGGGAATTTGTGTGCCGTCTTTCTCTGTAAATGGCCAGTCACCATCTAAAGTATCTCCACGTTTTAATTCCATGTTTTGATAGTTAATTCCATGCATCATTAAGTTCATTCGAGCAAGGTTATAAGTTGTTGTATTCAACTCTTGACCATAAAAATCAACACTACCGTCTAGATGGCCATTCGGTAATTCTTGTTTTACAGTTAATAGTAAGGAGCCCGATCCCATGGTTGGGTCATAGAGACGGAACTGACCTGATTGTTTTTCGACATCGGCTGTTACAATCTTGGCCAATACTTGACTGACTTGATGCGGCGTGTAAAACTCCCCGCCTTTTTTCCCAGCATTCGCTGCAAATTGTCCGATTAGGTATTCATAAACATCTCCTAAAATATCTTTGCCAGATTCATCCTTAAAATCAAATTCGTTTATTAACAAGGCAATGTCATTTAAAGCTTTTGCCCGTTCATTCGTACTACCACCCAAACGTGTATCCCCTAGATTCACATCCGAGAAGACATTCGAAAAATCGGCTTCCGCAATTGGGTTTCTTTTCGTATTCGTATTAAATGATTCGAACATATCTTGAAAATCACTAGCTTTAATTTGATGATTTTCAATTTTTGAAATGATTTGGTTCCAAGTATATTCCGGATCAATCGCATAGCCTATTCCGCGACTAATATCTTGTAAATATTCTTCTTTTTCTTCTGTATCATTTACTTCATAGAAATCTTCTAAACCATTTTCGACTAAATATTTATCTTGATTTTCGGATAAGTAACGATAGAACATAAATGGTAAAATATAGTTCTTATATTCACTTGCATCCATTGTTCCACGTAATTTATTTGCCATTTCCCATAATTTTGCTGTGATATCTGCTGATCTACTCATTTTTATTCTCCTTTTATACAAACATTTTTTGTAGCAATGATTTTTTCATTTGTTTTAAATTTTCTAAATTTTGATGATGAAGGTTGATAGCTTCGTCTAAATTTTTAAAAAATAAACCGATTTTATTTTGTTCTTCTAATTCAGGAGCACTAATCTCAATATCCATAACTTTACTTTTAGAAATATTATATCTTGAAATACCTTGTGCTAAGAAAATAAATTTTCTTCTTACGAATGGTGAACGCAATATATACGCTAAATAATATTCATTAAATTTCATATCTGGTCTGAACCCAAAACAAAAACTATTTAAATATATATTATTATCATTTCCCATCCAAACAGATGACATCCCTACTTCTTCTTGAGTTTCAGAAGAAGTTGTAAAAAGAACATCTCCAAACCTGACCTCGTTTTGTTTAGGATCAATTTCTATACTATCCATTCCGTCTACAGCAGCTATTGCATTTTTATAAACATTCATATATGTAATGAATTTAGCATAGCCATGTCCGAAATCATCCTTTGTTTTTCCACTTAATCCAGTGAAGGTTTTTCCTATTTCACCCAACTTGTATTGTTCCCATTTTTTTTCAAAATCTTCAAAACGAATCTCCGGATATTTTCTTCCTTTTTTCGGAAACAGCTTTTGTAAATAACTTTGTTTTATTATTATTAATAAATCGTACTGACGCTGATGAAGAGCGATAGTGTTGTCGAGTTGTTTGAAAAAGCCACCGATTTTAATTTGTTCTTCCAATATAGGTATCAAGATTGGCATTTTTGCCATCTGTTTACCCGATACCTCGACAAAGGTAGAACCTGCACCCTGTATTTCTCCATAGCGTTTCAATTCATTGGTTCTTGAATAAATAAAATATGAATCCAATGCATTTTTATGAGGTACGATTGACTGAAATCCTTGGTTAGTGGCTCCTTCTTTGGCGAGAATAGCAGTTTTTCCGATGCCTGCACGAGATGTAAACAAGACTGTTCCAACTGGCAAAACTTTAGCTGAACTCTTTTTTAAGCCCAGTTCAGTTAATTTCTTTTGACTACCATTAACATAGACTTGTTCCCCTATTTCAACAGGTGAATACCAATCAATTTCACCGTCCCAATAGTCTAAAATTGTGGTGCTCGGTGTGCCCCCTCCAAGTATGTCCGCAACATCTATCAACTTACGCTGTTCCCAATCTTCCGTAAAATCATTAAATCTTATTTGTGGTATTTTTGTTATTTTGTTTGTCATTTCACGACTCCTTTTCTAATTATATTTTTGCTAATCATGCTTTTTAATGTTATCGGCCATCAAATAGAAAGCCTTACGAAATTCATTTCGATAACGAATCCACGATAATTCAGCAATTTCAGGATCTGCAATTTCTTTATAGTAAGCTCTTGCATCATTTATAATTGCTGTAAGTTCACCTTGTTTATCAAGGTCATCATGCCCATAGCGATGTTTTTGAATGAGTGCATCTAAATCCCTTGATCGCGCACTATTGTCTAAGCCCCAAGTTCGAATAAATTGTGTAATTAACTTGATATTCGTATCTAATTGGGCTTGATCCATCGCTTGATTCATTTTATCTTCGTCTCGTGGTGCTGGATAAGAATCAAACACATATTCTTTTGTAAAAATTTTAGAAACAAAAGATCGCACTTTTGATTTTTCCGCTTCATTTTCTGATTTTGCAATTTCTAAATCAATTTCTTCCCTTGTTAACTCTGCTGCGGCAATCTTATTCGCATGAATTTCATCCGCCATCTTAGCGATTAACTCAATTAAATAATCGTAATTAATTTTAACGTCATGGATATGAACCATCGACAGATTCACTTGTGAGATGTCGATATTTTCACGTTCGGCATATCGTTCTCTTAACTCGCCTGCTAAAACAGTTGTTAGCATGATCTCCTGTTCTTCGGTTATTCCTATTCGTTCATAGAAATCAGCTGGATTATCATAAGCAGAAATCGGATTTTTATCTTCATCTTCTGTGTATTGTTTCAATTGACTCATCAATCGATTATATTCAGTTAATTGTTCAAAAACCTCTTCTTGTGCCATTTCACTTGGTGGTAGTTGAATAAACTCATCGGTTAATGTGGATAATCTATGAATCACATTTTTCATTTCTGTTTGTACTTCATTAAATGGTTTTGCTAAGATCCCTGAGTTTTGATTACTTTTCTTCAACTCATCAATTGAAAGTTGTTCATAAGCCGAAGAGCGATCTGAATAAATTGCAAAGGCTTTGTTCATTTCATATTCATTTTGTTGCGGCCAACGATAGTTCACAATATTCCCTTGAGGCTTATCGACTGAATCATGGATTCGATTGGTCCGAGAATAAGCTTGAATTAAGTTGCCACCTTTTAAGGTTCGATCAATATAAAGTGTATTTAACTCTGGTGCATCAAAACCTGTTAAAAGTTGATCAACAACAATGACCAAATCTAAATATTTTCCATCATCTGCTGTTTTATTCAAACGTCTCGCAAGATCATCGGTATAAGCTCTGACGGTTGTCATATCAAATGCGGTTCCAAATAAAGCATTATAGACCTTAATTGCCCGGTGTAAATTTTCATTTGTCTTAAGCTGAGTATTACTATTTGAGGTATCCATCGAAAAGCTAACTGCTACTTTTAACTGTTCCTCTTTTGGTCGTTGATTATTTTCTTCTATAAACTTATCAAAATACTCCATCGCTCGTGGCGTACTTGCTCGATTTCCGCCAACATGAACAGTAAACAAAGCATTATACTTTTTATCATTTGAACGTTTTTTCCAGTTGTCAAAAATATCTTTGACTACTAATTCGACATGCTCTGGACTATCATCGTAAACGCTTCCCCGAATCCGATCATCAATATCCTCTTCGGTTGGATTTTCCGGCGGTTTAATCGTCTCCTTAAATTCTACTTTAAATCCAAGAACGTTCTTATCAGCAATTGCTTCTTTAATTGTATAAGTATGAAGAGACGGTCCAAATACATCGCCAGTCCCTGGGAATCTCGGCGTTCCCGTATAACCTACCCAGGCTGATTTCGGATTGGCCTTGCGAATCGCTTCTAACATCCCTTCGCTTGGTGTTCCATCACCTGTCGATCGATGAGCCTCATCCACAATAAATAAAATATTCTCATCTAATGGTTTAAAACTATCCCTTGATACGTAGCGTGACATTTTTTGAATACTTGTTACAATAATATTTTTGTCACTTTTTTTCGTTAGTTTTTTATGCAAATCAGAAATATTTGCTGTATCACTTACAACTCCTGTTTTCCCTTCGAATCCCGCAATCGGATCATAGGCCCGATAAGCATCTGCTGTTTGATTCGTTAAAGCAATACGATCGACTAAGAAAACTACTTTATCAACATTTGCTAAACGACTAGCTAGCCAGGCTGTTTTAAAACTAGTAATTGTTTTCCCAGAACCTGTTGTATGCCAAATATAACCTAATTTGCCATCATCATATTTAAAATCAAATTTTTGGACTTTTTCAAGGACACGTTTCGTTGCATAAACTTGGTACGGACGCATCACTTTGATACTTTCTTTGTTTTTTGTTCCATCAAGTATCATATAGCGAGTGGCTAAATCATGAGCCATTGGAATTGATAAAACTTTATCAGCAAAAACTTTCCACGAGCGAATCGGATAAGCAGTTTCTTCATCTTGCCAATTAAATGCAAAAGCTCGATTAAAACTAGACAATGGTGTATTGGCCATGTAACGAATCTCATGGGGTGTCATAGCGATTAAAATTTGCAACGTTGAAAAGATATCACTGAACTGTTTTTCTGCAATATATTGTTCCATTTGATTCAATGACTCACTGGCATTATGAAGCGACTTTTTCAATTCGATTTGGATAATCGGCAAGCCGTTTATAAGTAATGTTACATCAAATCGCCGATTCGGCTTCCCATCAACAATTCTCGGTCTTTGGATCTGATTGACTACTTGATATACAGTATTTCCTCCACCCACTTGCGCTTGATCAAAAACGGTTAGAAAGACATGTCTACCGTCATCTAAATCGATCTCAATCTCTGAAACCCCATTTACGCCATAAAGAAATTGTCCTGCTCGATAAGGCGAATCTAAATTAGAGATAATTCTCTTTACTTGATTAAACTCTGTTTCGGACATTGGTCCATTTAATCTAGCACGGTTATTTTGTTCCATAATATTCTTAAAATTTTCCCAAAGTTGCTCTGTCGTTCGGATATTCTTTTTATATTCCCATTGCTTTACGCCACCAATACGAGTTAAGTATTCAATCACTTCATTTTCAAAAGCCAATTCTGATTGACTCTTAATACTCTCTTTATCCCCCATGTCATCACTCCCTTAAACTTTCTTCTAAAATACTATCGATAAAATATTTCATTAAACTAGCATAACGATTCATCTGACCTTGAATTTTAAGCGATTCCATATAAATCTTTCCTAATTTCTTTTGCTCTTCATAAGGCACAAAAGGAAAGATAAATTGTTCAAGTGATTGTCTCGTTAAACGCAACACCGGTCCAATCCCTTGAAGCTCTCTTTCTTTTTGCCGCTGAATACCTTTATACTCATTAAATAAGTAAAGAAAATAGTGTTTATCTAAACTCTTATCTTCAAAATGAACTTTTGTAAAATTAAGCGATAAAACTTTTCCGACATTACTGTTACCAACTACTACAGCCTTTTGTAAAGAATTACTAATAACAATATCACCTTTACTTAACGAAAGATCACTTAAATCATTCCCTTCGGATTCAAGTTCTATTTGATTATAGTCAATTTCAAATGAGGATTGATCATAGTAAATAATCTCTTGTTCACCAAATTGCTTTTCTGCTCTGGATTGATTAATTCCTGGAATAAATGACACAAACTCTTTTAATTTCCTATTTTCCAAGCGACTCCCTCCTAAATATTAACTCATATTTTTAGAAATATATCATTATTTCATTTGATGAGAATATAATATCATCATCTTTCCACTTCGTCAACACTATTTTCAGAAATATAAAAATATTTCATCAAACATACAAATGTTTTTGATATAAAAAATAAATATAAGCTCTTACGTATATAGATAGTGTAAATAATCCCGACTCATAATAAATATAAGAGGTGAATACCTTGATCAAACAGTATCACTTAGAAAAGCTATCTGAAGAATTATATAACTATCTTTCTAATCACTCACCCAGAGAAGAAATTATTGCTACAGGTATTGAGATCTTAAAAGAAGCCTACCAACAGATAACTAAACATCGAGTGCTAGCCAATCACATCGCACAAAATACAGAATATCCAATGACTCTTTATAAAAAGAAGGTAACCGTACTATTTCTAGAAAAAACCGATTCTTTTGAATACAAAAGAACCATTTATACTTATACATCCAAAGAAAATACAGAAAATCAAATCCAGATCTTCGAGCAAAATTGGTTTGTTGGTTATGGAATATATGTAGAAAATATCGGATGGGTTGGTATTTTAGAAGATGAGTGAATAGATTATTAAATTGCATCTAACTCTAGCAAGTATCGTTTGCGATTGCTTTTTACAAATAAATAGACAACCAACACATTTCGTTTTTGTTTTCTATCTGACATCTTATTTTTCGATAGTTAATTTTAAAATATGCTTTGATAAATTTTCATCAACGAAATGCAAAAAAACGTTAGAATTTTCCTAACGTTTTTCTTTTTGTAAATATTTAAATTCTTGATACTTATATCGTACAAGATTAGTATTCTACAATCCCTTCTTCCCTATCACTGGAAAGAATTTTGCTGTTTTACTAGCATAAATTTTAAAGTCTTCGCGGTCTTTGTATTTATTTTCCAATAATGGCACGCCTGAGACGAATAGTAGCAGTAACGTGATGATAATCGGACTAATGATTAACCATAGTTGATCGAACGTTGTAAATGAGATTAAGAAAATCCCCCACCAACACGTTGCTTCGCCAAAGTAATTTGGATGTCTAGTAAGCGACCATAAGCCGGTAGTTAAGAGTTTGCCTTTATTGGCAGGCTCTTTTTTAAATCTTTCTAATTGCAAATCGCCTAAGACTTCGAAATAAAAACCGATTAGCCAAAGAATGATACCTGCTACCTGCCACCATTGAAAAGTTGTTTTTTCCTGATAGAAGCTATTCATAATCGGTAAAGAAATGATAAATAAAAGCACACCTTGGAGAGCAAACACGTTTAAGAACGATTTTAGATTAACGAGAGTTGTTCCCCAACGTTTACGCATTCTAACATAACGATAGTCTTCTGGACTATTCCAATTTCTTTTAAAAAGATGCCAAAATAGACGAAATCCCCAAGCGGAAACGAGGAGAAGAATGACCAACGATTGCGTTCGCCATTCATTAGTCGTAAAGAAACTGGTCCAGGCGACGACAACAAACCCTAACCCCCAAGCAATATCGACGAGCCCATAATTATTTTTTACTTTGGCGATGATAAACCAGATGATGAAATATACCAATAAGATACCTGCTACACTACTATAGATCATTTTCTTTCCTCCTTTTGTTTAATTCCTGCGACTGCAATCGCGCCAATTCCCGCACTAATGGCGATAGCTGCTGAACTTTCAACAGTATAATTATTCATTTTTAATTGATCACATGCTAATTTTTGATTCATTTCATCGGCGACTTTTGCATTATCTGCATGAGTAATTGCTACGGCTTCTAATCTGCCTTTATTTAAATCTTTCTTTACTTGTTTGATGATTTTATTGGTTGCCGATTGTTGGCTAAAAGCAAAGCCGGTTAGTTTCCCTTCGCCGTTCCCATCAAGACTAACAATCGGATGAAGATTTAATTTTTGAGCGAGTCGTCCAATTTTTTGTGGGATTCGTCCAGAATCAATCATCGGCGTAAGACTAGCTACCGAGACATAAATAAAGCTTCTTTTTATTGTTTCATTGACAGTTGCAATCACTTGTGAAAAGGATTGTCCCTCTTTGATTGCTTGCACAGCAGATAACACAAGTAGGCCTTGTGCTGCGGCATTAAGCTTCGAATCGATGACTTGGAATTTTTCATTATTGCCAGCTTTGGCTTCGATTCGTTGCTTAATCAGTTGATATGTGCCACTTAGTTTACTAGATACAGTAATAATCAAAATTTCTGCATATTTTCCTTCTAAAAAAGAAAGCAAGGCGTCGACACTTTGAATACTTGGTTGAGCGGTACTTAATTTTTCATTGCGCTCGATTTTTCCCCGAATATTCTTGCTATCTATTGTTAATTTATCTAAATAACTAGTTGAATCCGTCAAAATATTCACTGGTAAAACATGAATTTGTTCCTCATAAATAAGTGCTTCAGGGATATCAGCAATTGAATCGGTCACGACGGCAATAGGATATTTAGTTTTTTTAGATAAGGCAAATTGCAGATACATGTCGTCAACTTTGTGGTTAATCACCGTTCCAATTGTCTCTAAATAGGTCAATATTTCTTTCGGTTGATTCGTATGGATATGAATTTTTAGTAATCGTTTTTCCCCAACGACAATTAAGGAATCGCCTAGTCCTTTCAATTGTTCCTTTAAACTGGCTGAATCGATGATTGCTTCTTTAATTAAAAATTCGGAGCAATAACGAAATGTTGGTTGGTCGGTGATATGTTCTATGTCTGAAGCAAATGGCTCACTTTCACTGCTTTCTATGGATTGAATCGAATGGTTTTCTTGTTGGCAATACGTATTTGTGAAGCCTTCAATAAAATGATAAAAGCCTTTTGCGCCGGAATCAACCAGGCGGTTCTGACGTAAGATTTTTAATTGGTATCTTGTTTGTTGAAGAGCTGACAAGGCTTTTTCTTTTGCTTGTTCTAAAGAGGTCTCAAACGATTCTTCTCTTAACACCCCTTGATAGAGCGCGTCCGACCATACCGTCATCACAGTTAGAATGGTCCCTTCTTTAGGATCTAAAAGTGCATGGTAGGCATCTGTAACGGCCTGTTTAAAGGCGTAGGCCAAACTCAAAGCATCTTCTTCTCCTTGTGCAAATGTTCGAGAAACTGCGTTGAAATACTGAGCAAAGATAATCCCTGAATTCCCTCGCGCGCCCATTAATGACGCATCTGCAACACTTTGTAATAGTTGTTTCATCGAAAGCGTCTCGCGATCAATTTGATCCACAATCGCTTGCATCAACATTGCCAAATTACTTCCTGTATCTCCATCTGCTACCGGAAAAACATTGATCTTATTTAAACTTTCTTTTTTTGCAATTAAATAACTTGCACCGCCTAAAAAACTTTGAAAAATTCGTTGTTGTTCCAACTGCTCCACTAGCTTTTTCCTCCTAGCCACAACTGATTCAGCCAAAAAACAATTCCTGAGGTACTTGCTGTGACAAATGCCCCCCAAGCTAAATCAATCAGTGTCATCGCCACTGGCCAATCTTTTAATGTCGACAAATTCGTTAAATCATACGTAGCATAACAAAGAAGTCCAAAAAAAGCGCCACTTAATAAGGTAGATATCAGGCTTTGTTTTTCTATTCCTGGCATTAAAACAAAAAACACCACTCCTGCGACGTAGAGAAAGTAAAAAATAACGGCTGGCATCATCTTCACTTCACCCATTAAATGCCCAATCATTTGTTGGTACATTTTCTTAGAAACAACAAGCAACCAGAAAAGATCGAAAATTAAAAAGACAATGGCACTCATTAAATAAAGTCGTAATATATTAGACATTTTACACACTTCCTAACTTCAAATTTTTATTTTTATTCTTGTTATTTTAACATAGTCAGAGAATTTGATGACTGTTGAAGGCTTACGTTTTTTGTTTTTATAATAGTTGGTATTAAATAAAGCCTCTCTTTAAAGTTCTCTTTTCAGCATTATATTCAATTTTCTCCAACAAAAAGAGGCCTCAAACTGATAAAATAGGGTTTATAATTTTTGATGTTGATGAAGAAATTCGTTTACATCTACTTTTTTATAAAAAATGATACAGAAATTTTTTGGATAAAAAATAGGCAACAAAAACGCGATGGTTTTCATTGCCTAGATAACAGTTCATTTTAAAATACTAGTCATTCGCATCATTTGAAAAAGAGTCCGTTTTCATCACTTCTTCCTTTTTCATTCTACTACTTCAAATTCAAATTCGAAGCCTTGATATTCTTCTTTTGCTCTTGGGACTTCCCATCCGCCGTTCATTAAGCTTGCACCTGTAAACACCTTATCCGTTCCTATTAAACGATAGTGGGAAGACTCCACTAAGCCTTTTAACTTAACGGTAAATATAGGATCATTCGCATATTGCCTTGTTCTGATAATGTTTAACAGAATCTTATCTCTCTTCTTAGATACAATCTGCCATGCAGTGAAAACCTCATTCTCCCATGGATTCGATAATCGATAGTACTCACCTTCATGAATCGTGTCGTAGTTTTCTTTAAAGTGAGAAATCTGTTTTTTTATCGCTTCTTTTTCTTCTTTTGAAAGTGAGGTGATATCAAGTTCATACCCAAAGGTTCCTGTCATCGCAACCATTCCTCGAGTTGCTAATGGGGTTATCCGTCCCGTCTGATGATTTGGTACTGCTGAAACATGAGAACCATTGGTATTAATTGGGTAGCCAAAAGATGTGCCATGTTGGATTCTCAGACGATCAATGGCATCGGTATTATCGCTCGTCCAAATTTGCGGCGTATAGTACAACATCCCTGCATCAAATCGACCGCCACCGCCACTACATCCCTCAAACAAAATATAAGGATATGCTGAGGTTAGACGTTCTAAAATTTCATATACTCCCAAAACATATAAATGATAGAATTTCCCTTGTTCCGATGGTTTTAAACTTTCAGAATAAACATTCGATAGGCTTCGATTCATATCCCATTTCAAATATTCAATATTTCCACTGTCAAGTATAGCACTTATCTGCTCAACCAAATAATCCCTTACGTCCGCTCGACTTAGATCTAAAACAAACTGATTTCTACTTCTAACTCCTGTTCTATTAGGAATGTTAATACTCCATTCGGGATGTTTTCGATACAAATCACTATCTTCTGAAACCATTTCTGGCTCAAACCATATACCAAACTTCATGCCCATTTGATTCACTTTTGTTGTTAGATTCTTCAAGCCACCAGGAATCTTCTCTAGATTAACAAACCAATCTCCTAAGCCTGTGTTGTCATCATTTCTCTTACCAAACCAGCCATCGTCCATGACTAGTAACTCAATCCCTACTTCTGATGATTCTCTGGCAATATCTAAGAGTTTCTCTTCATCAAAATCAAAATAAGTTGCTTCCCAATTATTGATTAAAATTGGACGACGTTTGTATTTATACTCTCCCCTTACAACATTATTTTTAATAAAGGTATGATAATTTTGGCTTAGCTTTGTCAGTCCATCATTAGAAAAGCTTAAAATGACTTCTGGAGCAATGAATTCTTCCCCTTTTTCTAAAGGATACCTAAACCCTTGACGTCCGATTCCCATAGTCGAGCGTACTTGATTAAATTGTGTTTTTTCAACAGTCCCAAGAAAATTTCCACTATACATTAACATCACACCGTATGATTCTCCATACGCTTCCGTCGTTTCTTTATCACAGAGAATCATAAAGGGATTATGCTGATGACTAGAGCTTCCTCGATGAGATCCGATCGAAAACATGCTGTTTCCGATGGCCGTTCTTTCATACTGGCGTTCCATGTTGTGGCGACCATGAAAATGAATGACATCTAGCTCTTTTTCCAAGTTCTTATCTAAGCTAACAGAATCAACTTTTAGTAAATTAATTTTTTCTTTTCCTAAATTAACTACTTTAGTCGCTCGAGTGATGATATCCTTTTCTTCAAACACGCCATATAGTAATTTCACTTCTATTTGAGTGATGTCATCCATCAACGTAATCTCTAAAGTACTTACTTTTTCGTTGTTATTCCGATAAGATGCCGGTAACCCCTGCAGACTATACTTTTCGTCTAAAATTTTATGTTCTTTATAAACGAACTCAACCCCATAAGATCCATCAGCATTCTCTAGTTCCAAAGCCCCTTCTCGATAATCACCCATTCCAAAAACAGGGTATTCCTGTGGTAAAACATCGAGTGAATACGTTCTATCTGTTCCTGCAACTGCGGGGCTTCCAGAAAATCCACGATCTTCGTAAGAAAATAAATACGACATGTCTTGATTAACGATATTCCCATAGTGACTATGTAACACATGCCCATACCTATCAATTTTTATCTGATATTCTGTCTGATTCGTCGTTAATGAAAAATAATTTTGCTCTTTATGAAATACAATTGCCAATTAATTGCCCTCCTGACTATCAAAATAATAAGTCCTTTGACTTTCTGTTTTTTCTATTATAGTAAAATGGCGTTCCTTTAAATTCGCCTTCAATATTGCCGTCACTTCTTGATTTGTCCACTGAATTTCAAAGGCTGACTCATCAATTGCTACTATTTTAATCTCACCATCAAATGCCTCGGATTGATTTCTAAACTTTAATATCTCAAACAATTTTTTTATGACTGGCCTTTGAATCTCTTGTTTGATTTCATCTCTTTCGTAGTAATGGCGGTTGATATTTCTTCCTTCTTTTGTTTCTTCTAGTAATTCAATGTCGTTTTTACCTGCTAACAAACCTACATAATAGACTTGAGGGATTCCTGGAGAAAAACACTGAATAGCTCGAGCTAATAAATACGCAGCATCGTTATTACCTAAAGCACTATAATAAGTACAGTTAATTTGATAAATATCTAAATTATTGTATGCTTCGGTGCTATAGATTTTTTTTACGTTTGCACCTTGACTGTAAAGTGCTTCTCTTGTTTCTTCAATTTCTCTATCTGTTAGTAAGTCTTTAACATCCACAACACCGATACCATCGTGAGTGTCTAAAGTTGTGAATTGCTTTCTTGGGCATATTTCTAACCAGTGAATCAATCGTTCATTCCGTCCACTGTAAAGCGCATGTAGCACAAGCATAGGTAATGCAAAATCATAAACATAATAATCATGTTGGGCAATCTTTTGTTGAATAGAAAAATGTTCATGTATTTCTGGAAGAACCAAGACGTCATATTCTACTAGTGCCTCTTGGCAATAGTCCAGTAATTCCCAAATTTCTGGTTCTACAAAAAAACAATTTGTGTCAATTTTTTTATTCGCATAAGCAAAAGCGTCTAGTCGAATACTTTTAGCGCCATTTTCAGCTAAAAAATGGAGCGTTTCTTTAATATACATTCTTGTAACTTGAGTCGTGACATCTAAATCTATTTGCTCTTCATCAAATGTACACCATACTTTGTCTGTTGTTTTATCTGAAAAAGTAACATCGACATAGGGCGCTCTTGGTTTTCTTTTATAAATTAAATCCACATCTTCTTGATTAGGACGTCCCTCAGGCCAAAATTTACTATAGCGGATGAATAAATCTTTATAAATAGAATTTTCTTTCTTTAGTAAGAAATCTTGAAAAAAAGGTGACTGTCTTGAAATATGATTTACCATAAAATCAACCATTAGATCATAATTACTAGCGATAGCCTTTACTTCCTTCCAACTACCAAATTGACTATCCACTTTACGATAGTCAATTGGTGCAAATCCTCGATCACCACTTGATGGATAAAAAGGGAGAAGATGAATACCACTTACAACATCTTTTAGTTCATTATCCAATACCTCTTTTAACTCACTTAAATTTTCCCCTAGACTATCCGCATACGTAATTAACATAACCTTGTTTTTCATTTTTATCATACACCTCATTTATTTTACTGAACCACTCGTCATCCCAGAAATAATATTTTTTTGGAATATTAAATAGACAATTAAAATTGTGATAATCCCTATAACATACGAAGCAAAGGAAGGGCCATAATCACTAAAATATTGCCCTTGATAATTGTACTGGAACAATGGCAATGTCCAATTTGAATCGTCTTTATTTAAAATTAATAATGGTAATAAGAAATCATTCCATATCCATAATGCGTTAATGATGAGTGTTGTCGCATGCATTGGCTTCATTAGTGGAAAAGTAATTTGAAAATACATTCTAAATTTTCCGCATCCATCTATTTCCGCTGCTTCATCTAGTTCAACTGGAATTGCTGTCTTTATATATCCTACGTATAAAAATAATGTTTGGGGCACTGCATATGCCAAATATAAGATAATCAATCCCGGTATATTAGATAATCCTAATTTAGTCATCATCGAAGTAATAGGAATCATAATAACCTGGAATGGTACAAAAATCCCTAAAATCAAGAAAGAATACATAAAAGTAAAAGCCTTTTTTCTAGAAATATTTCTAGCAATTGAAAATGCAGCCATTGGTATAAACAATGTAATCAATGCAATAGAGACTACAGCAATACTGATAGAATTGATAAAGTATTTACTTATACCATCTGTTAAGAGTCGTTCAAAATTATCTAAGGTAAAAGGATTAGGTAAGCCAAAAAAATTACCTGTAATTTGTGAAGTATCTTTGAATGAGCTGATTACGGTTAAATATAATGGTAAAACAATCATCAGAAGTCCTAAGCCTAAGATGATATAAGATAAATAATGACGTTCTTTTTTCATAATTTTCTTTCCTTCCTAGACCTCGAATCGTTTTGAAACACGAATCTGAATAATCGAAATAACTGCAATGATGACAAATAATACAACCGCTATAGCATTAGCGTATCCATATTGATTGCTTTTAAATGCATAATTGTAAACGAGTAACCCTAAGCTAGTCGTCTTATCACTTGGTCCTCCTCCAGTTAATGCATAGATCAGATCAAATGCTGTTAAACCATTTTTTAGTGCCATGATAAAAACCATACTTAAAGATGGAAGTAAATATGGCAATTCAATATTTTTAAATATTTGTCTTTTAGAAGCACCATCAATTGCAGCAGCTTCTAATATTTCTTGAGGGATACTCTGCAATCCCGATAAAAAAATAATAATCGGCATTGCGACTCCTTGCCATAAAGCAACAAACAGCACTCCCAAGACGACTGTACTTTCATTTGCTATTAAATTTTGTTGAAGCCAAGTGATGTTCAAGTTTTCTCCAATTTGAGGTAATCCGTAATTAAAAACTTGTTTAAATATTAGGCCTAATGTTACCGTACTTAACACTGCAGGGAAGAAGTAGGCTGTTCTAAAAAAGCCTACTCCTTTTAATTTTTCATTTAATAGTCTGGAGATAAAAATACCTAAGACAACTTCTCCAATGATTAAGCCTGTAGTAAAAAGAATTGTAAAACTAATACTCTTAATGAACTTTTGATCGCCTAATATATTTCCATAATTGGTAAATCCGACCATATTGAAATTAGGCGTTAGGCCCGTCCAATCCGTTAAGCTATAAAAAAATCCTTGAATCATAGGTAAATAAAAGAATATTAATTGTAGTAACACAGGAATGAGGACAAATAGATAACCCCAATACTGACTGACAAATGATTTTTTTCTCATCTGTTTCCCCTTCCCTTCCTTTTTTATTTCATCGTATCAAAGAAGCTATTTAAATTATTAGCCAGTTGTTCTTCATCACCACTATTGATGTAGTCGACTGTCGCATGCCAAAATGATTCTTCAGAAGTCCATTCTTTTTGTAACCAAACAATTTGTTTATCCGTAAAAACGTATTGAGAAACGCCTTGTGTTTCAGGGAACTTATTTTCAGTTTCAACAGCCATTACTGAAGTTGGTGATCCATCAACGTCATAATATTTTTGCATCGCGTCTTTTGTCGTCAAATAAGCCACGAATTTTTCTGATGCTTCTTTTTGTTTAGATTTTGCATTAATGGAAACCGCTAAATCAGCTGCCCCTACAGTCAATTCTTCATTTTCCTTTAATCCTGGATATGCAAACATCCCAATTTCAAATTCTGGTTTTTGATTTTTTACTGCAGGCAAAGCCCAAGTTCCATTGGGGAAAATCAACGCATCACCTTTCGCAAATGTCGCTACTGCATCATCATAAGTCGCACCGTTTGCATTTTTTTGAGCAGTCCCGCTTAATAAACTAAGCTCATTAACCACTTCTTTAAAATCTTGATTGCTAACTTTAATTGCTCCTTTTTTACTTCTCACTAATGCATCCTCAGCACCATCAAATCCACCGTTTACTGTCGCCCAAGCCAGTTGGTGATAACCATTCAAAGTCCATGAATCAGCTGTATTAATCGATGCTGCAAAGGGTACTCGGTCCTTGTCTTGAATATCCTTAACTAATGTCTCAAACTCATCCCAAGTTTTAGGAATGTCTAAACCTAATTCTTTAAACGCATCTTTATTATAAAAAAATCCCCAAGCATTACTTGTTAAAGGAACCGAGTAAATTTTATCTTCAATTGCATAAGTTTCAGCTGATCCTTCTTTTAGATTTGTTAAGTACTCCTTACCCGTTAATTCTTCAAAGACACCTGCTTTAGCCCACTCTTGAAAATCTGCATTCTGAGGATAGCTATTAATGACATCTGGGATATCTCCACTAGCAATCCTTGTTTTCAATACCGTACCTGCATCTGGAACATTGGTTAATTTCACTTTGATATCAGGATTTTCTTTTTCAAAATCTGAAATAATTTCTTCGAGAGTATCCTTCATTTCTTTTTTTTGAGAGAAGAATTCAATCGTTGTCTTACCATCATTTTTAGCGTTTTCTTTGCCACATGCCCCTAAAGCTCCAACTGTAAAGCCAATACTTAACGTCGCTACTGTCCATTTCATCCATTTCTTCATTTCTTTGTTCCCTCCATTAGGTTATTTTGAATATCTATACATTAGCACGATGAAGCGTTTTCATTAATAGCTAAATGTCGTTACTATATGGTAGAATGTCCTTTAGGAGGTTTATTATGAATTTTGCATATTATGAATACCAACAAGATCATTTAGACATTAATATTGATTTTTTCGGTAGAGAAGCTTGCGCACCCGGCTACTCTTTTGGTCCTTCTGTACGTGAAAACTACGTTATTCACTACATCTTATCTGGCAAAGGTCAATTGAATATTGACAACTTTACCATCGAATTAGAATCTGGAAATGTTTTTATATTACCTAAAGATATTATTACATTTTATCAAGCTGATACTACAGATCCCTGGGACTATATTTGGGTAGGTTTAAGCGGAACTAAAATTGAAAGCTATCTAAAGCGTTCCTCATTAATGGAAGATTTCAAGATTAACAATGTGTCTGAGTCTTCATTTATTAAGTGTTTTATAGATCTCCAAGTATTGTCAGACAACACTTACGACCAAAATATCGATTTATTAATGGATAGTAAAATTTATCAAATGCTTTATTATCTAGTGAAAGAATTTCCTTCACGCCAGCTAAAGCCACCTACGCCTCAAGAACAATACTTTAATCAAGCTATTCGATATATGTATCATCATTTTAGTAAAAATATTACAATCAGAGATATCTATGAGCATCTTAATTTAAGTCGTAGCTATTTTCATCATATCTTTACCCAACAATCTGGCATTTCTCCCCAAGACTTTCTAATGAATTTACGGATGAAAAAAGCTGGAGATTTATTAATTAAATCTGATAACACCATTACAACAATCAGTATTTCTGTCGGATATAAAGATTTATTGTCTTTCTCAAAAGCCTTTAAAAATTTTTACGGCTTATCCCCTAGTCACTTTAAGAAAGCACAAGGAAACCAAAAGTATGAACGACTTCTCCTGAAACTAGATGAAGATCCCAATCGATTAAAGAAAAATAGATTATTTAAGTAACAACCTCACATAACTTAGCAAAAAAGCCGAGGATACCAAATTGTAGGTATCCCCGGCTTTAGTAAGCTATGATTTAAGGATTTGAGAACTGAATGATTGTCCAGTGAATGAAGTCAAACAATTAATTGTCATGGATGCTTAATCTTCTACTCAAGGAAAGAAAATAGAAAATAACTGGAGACGATTACTTAAGAATCATCTCCAGTTACTATTTCTGAGTATGAGATTTAGCGCCTCTAACTCCCCTATTTAACAGAAGAACCCCTCCTCTAAAGTGAGTAATAAAGATATTACTACAAGCTGAATTAACAGCTTTTCATGGCTATGAAAAGTATGATCAATCCGGAATTACTTATGTTCTATTAAAACAGGGTATGGAGCATTCATTTTGTTGATTTATAGTTTCTTAGTTCAATTAATTTGAACCTCTCATGACTGAAGTCACGAGATTCTTAGGAACAGAACATACTTGCAAGCGTATTTCTTT
>NZ_JBHSGT010000065.1:0-6571 GCF_042654605.1 Enterococcus eurekensis | reverse complement strand
CTTGCCTACGAAGCGGTTCAATTGCTCCACTATTATCGGAAAAAGAAGGATACAGATGGATTTTTCTCTACGATTCAAACATTGGATAAGGCTCTTCCGCAATGGTTTCGAAAGAAATTATATTTCTTAAAGAAATACAAGCAAGGGGTTCAAAATGCTTTTGAGCTTCGTTATTCTAACGGTGTCACCGAGGGCTTGAATAATAAAATTAAATTAATTAAACGCGTTTCCTATGGTTATCGCAACTTCTATCATTTAAGAGATCGAATCTACATCATACAGGGATTAATTTTCGCCCCCACTGAAGCTTGATATGGATAACTAACAAACCATTTGAAGCTAGCAATAGCGAACCGAAGAAAAAATACCTTGTTCCCGCTGCGTCAAAAGACGAAATGTGAATTACTCTGGTTTAGTGCTTTAGCACTTAACTAGAGTTTGAAGCTTTCGAGCTGAGAGACTACAGGCTCGAAGCGGTCTCGCAGCTTTTGTCAACAAGGTGATTTTTCGCAGGGGAGCGGGAGGCTCCGCCCCTCTTTTCTAATGTCAAAAAATCGATAGAGAAACAATTTCCTCTACCGATTCTGACGATTATTTTTACTCATTTTGGGCCCATCAACACAATTTGACGAACAACCCATTAAATTCGAAGGCTCTATTTCCTTTAAAAAAAAAAGCGAAACCCCTTATTTAATAAGAGATTTCGCTATTAATTACATCATGCCGCCCATCATTCCTGGATCCATTGGAGGCATTGCTGGTGCTGCTGGTTCTGGTTTTGAAGCTACCACTGCTTCAGTTGTTAATAATAAAGCGGAGATTGACGCTGCATTTTGTAATGCTGAACGTGTTACTTTCGTTGGGTCAACGATTCCTGCTTCTAACATGTTTACCCACTCACCATTTGCCGCATTAAATCCTGTACCTAATTCTGCACGTTTCAATTGATCAACGATAACTGATCCTTCGTAACCTGCGTTTTCAGCGATTTGACGAACAGGTTCTTCTAAAGCACGTAAAACAATTTTCACACCTGTTTTAACATCGCCAGTTGCTTCAATTGCTGCAACTTTACTAATAACGTTAACCAAGGCTGTTCCACCACCAGAAACCATTCCTTCTTCAACTGCTGCACGAGTTGCATTTAACGCATCTTCAATACGTAATTTTAGTTCTTTTAGTTCGGTTTCAGTTGGTGCACCAACTTTGATGACTGCAACACCGCCAGCTAATTTCGCTAGACGTTCTTGTAATTTTTCACGATCGAAATCAGAAGTTGTTTCAGCAATGTGATTTTTAATTAATGCCACACGTGCTGCAATGGCATCGGCAGATCCTGCACCTTCAACGATTGTTGTATTGTCTTTATCGACAACGACTTTGCTAGCATGACCTAACATATCAATCGTTGCATCTTTTAATTCTAAACCTAAATCTTCCGTAATCACGGTACCACCAGTTAAAATTGCGATATCTTCTAACATCGCTTTACGACGGTCGCCGAATCCTGGAGCTTTAACCGCTACCACATTAAATGTTCCACGGATTTTGTTTAAGACTAATGTTGGCAATGCTTCGCCATCTACATCATCAGCAATGATTAATAATGGTTTTGAAGCTTGTAAAATTTGCTCTAATAAAGGTAAAATATCTTGAATATTTGAGATTTTTTTATCCGTAATTAAGATATATGGTGCTTCAAGTTCTGCTTGCATTTTATCGTTGTTGGTTACCATGTATTGTGATAAATAACCACGATCAAATTGCATCCCTTCAACGACATCTAATTCAGTTTCAATTCCTTTAGATTCTTCAATAGTAATAACGCCATCGTTGCCAACTTTTTCCATTGCATCTGCAATGTATTGACCAACTTGTTCGCTACCTGAAGAAACTGCACCAACTTGAGCAATTGAATCTTTTGAATCAACTTTTGCAGAAATTGCATGTAATTCTTCAACTGCTACTTGAGTCGCTAATTCAATCCCACGACGAATGCCTAATGGATTCGCACCAGCTGTAACGTTTTTCATTCCTTCACGAACAATTGCTTGGGTTAAAACAGTTGCGGTTGTTGTACCGTCACCGGCAATATCATTGGTTTTTGAAGCAACTTCTGAAACCAATTTTGCACCCATGTTTTCAAAATGATCTTCTAATTCGATTTCTTTTGCAATGGTCACACCATCATTGGTAATTAATGGTGAACCAAAAGATTTTTCTAAAACAACGTTACGACCTTTTGGACCTAATGTTACTTTAACTGTATCTGCTAATTTATCAACACCACGTAACATTGCGCTACGAGCATCTTCTGAAAATTTAATTTCTTTTGCCATTTTTTTCACCTCAAAAAATATTTTTTATTCAACTACTGCAATAATGTCTTTTACTGAGAAAATCATGTATTCTTTGCCTTCGTATTTCACTTCTGAACCAGCATATTTTTCAAATAAGACTGTTTCACCAACTTTTACAGGAACTGGTGCCAATTCGCCACTATCAAGTAGGCGACCTTCACCGACTGCAAGGATTGTTCCAGTCTGAGGTTTTTCTTTCGCAGATGACGCTAATACGAATCCGCTAATTGTTTGTTCTTGTTCTTGTGCCACTTCTACAAGGACACGATCACCTAATGGTCTTAACACAATAAATCCCTCCGTTAATATCTTTTGATTTTTTAGTTAGCACTCGATGTTCTCAAGTGCTAACTTACATCATTTATGATACTCATATTCGATGACTTTTGCAAGTATTTTGAGTGAATTTTTTTATAAAAGTCAAAATTGGTTAGGAATATTTTCTTTTGTCCTTTTTGACTTGTTTGTTATAATGAAATAAAAACAGGAGGTCGTTATGACATTCAAAAAATACACCATTTTTAGTTTTCTTATTTATATAGTTGCTTTCTTTGCACCTTCGTTTGCTTTTAGCATTGAACAAAGCTTAATAATCTTAACTATCGGATATATCTTAGGAGCCATTTCTTTAATTTATTTATATAAGAAACAAACAATCAAATTGCCTTTTGAAGAAGTGCGCATGTCTTGGGGACGAATTATTACCTTAGGTCTCGTCGGCATTTTCTTAGCAATTATTTTACAAAACGTGATGCTTTCAATTGAAATTTTCTTTGGTGGCCAAATGGAATCTGAAAACACTAGTAATATTATGGAACTAATTTTCCATCAACCACTAGTAATGTTAGCCGTCACAGTTGGCGGTCCAATTATGGAAGAATTACTTTTCCGTCGCGTGATTTTAGGCGGCGTGACTCGTAAGTCCAACGTCTGGATAGGTGTTCTCGTAAGTTCCTTATTATTTGCGCTTGTTCACCAAGATGGTCATCTTTTACTATATGGGGCTTTAGGTGCATTCTTTAGTTTACAATACGTTGTGACTGGTAGTATTTGGACTTCAATCATTACCCATGTCGGAATGAATTCACTGGTCGTGATTGTTAATCTAATCGTTGAAACGATGGGGATTCAAGTGCCCTAGTCTGCATCAAATTATTCAAACAAAATCAAACATCGCTGCAAAGTAACTTTTAAAAGCTACTTTGCAGCGATGTTTTTAGTTTATTCACTTCTTTGTTTATTTTACAAGTCAGAACCATTCGATGCGATGACTTGCTTGTACCAATCAAATGATTTTTTCTTCGTCCGTTTCGACATTTCCCCAGTGTCTGCACTCACTGAATCAATACAGCTCCATGTAGTATAGCCAAGTAAATCAACACCATTGATTGCACCCAATCCATTTTCGACAATAAATAAGGGTTCTTAACTGATGCAAAAAATGTTACCGAATATTTGCTCTAATAACACTGGATCCGTCGTCTGTACGCGTGATGACTCCTACGCAAAAATCAATCCACCATATGAGCTTTTAACAGCTTCCCATCATCGAATTCAATTAAATGTTACAACGATTCTAGCATAGAATAAGCCTTTGTGAGAACCCGACTAATTCTTTCGACCAATAAATAATCGCTAGAAAGACTGATTCTATCACGATCTTTCTAGCGATCATTTTCTATACAGCTGCTAAAACTTGTTCTTTCGCATGGACTAGTTTGGTTAAGAAAGCGCAGTACGGTGTTGGTATGCCATATTCTTTTCCTTTACGAGCAATGGCACCATTGATGTAATCAATCTCTGTTAAGCGATTATTAATAATTAAATCTTGGTACATTGAGGGATGATGCAAACCAATCGTTTCACGATTATAGCAAGATTTAATTTGCGCTAACACTTCTGGGATATCTAAAGGTGCATCTTCCATCGCCGCAACAGCCGCAAATTCTGAAACTATTTGTTCGACGATTTGTTCAGCTTCTTCTATCTCACCAAAATCGGCCATATTCGAATCCAAAATCGTACACAAACCATTCATCGTACCATTCACACAGCCTTTACGATAAATCGAAGATAAAATATTTTCTGAGTACTTAGCATTTAAATTTGCTTCATTCAAGACAGCGATGACCTCTTTTGCGGATTCTTTCCCATCTTTTCCTAAATTTTGTAATTCAATTGAACCATTTCCAAATAGTTTCACTTTACCTGGAGCCTCTAGACTTGCTGTCCACATCGTATTACCTAGCAAAATATTGCTTAGCAGCATATAGTTCTTAATTACATCTTCATGTCCGATGCCATTTAATAAACATAAAACTTTTGTCTCTTCACCCACCATATTTTGAATCGACTGCATCATGCCGTCCAGTTGCATTGCTTTGGTAAATAAGATAACTAAATCTGCCTGGAAATCAATATTACAGGTTGGAAATTCGTAAAGTCATTAATAACTTGACCGATTGTCACAGTAATTTGCGTAACATAGGGGTACATTAACATTCCAACTAATGCCGCACCGATTCCAACGACGATTGGCAAAGCAATGATTTCAACGGATCCTAGTTTTGATCCAATCCACATCATCATTAAAACGGCCACTGCCGCCGTTAACATGATATTAATAATGTCTCCAGTTCCTGATGCAATAAATACGCCAGCTTCATTATCGAATTTGATAACACCAGATGCGGCAAATGCTGCTCCACCAACAATCATTGTCTTGGCCGGCGCTAAATTAAATTGTTTGGCAATCAGTGCGGCTATTATTAATGGTGTCGCCACCTGAAAGATCAACGCCGCATTGATAATCATATTGATAATGGTTATATGTGCAAAATATTTTAAAATTGCTCCAATAACAGCATTAGGAATTAAAGCAATAATCGTCCCTTGTGCTGTTCCAGCTAATAATTTGTTAAAAAAGATTTTCGGTGTCATTGCCCCGTCGATTTCAATTGTCATTTCCATCACTCCATTTGTCGGTTTTAAAAAAATACGTATCAAGAAAAAATTGAGAGAAATTTCACTTGTATGAATAAAAAAATAAGATTGAAATGTCTCTTCATCAAAAAATCCTAGATGAATCGATAGCTAGTCGTCACCGGCCTTCTTATTTTCTAAAAATAAAAAGTGAAAAAAATCACATATGTTGAAAAAAAATAATTTCTTGTTGCTCTTGTTCTCGACACCCATAATTTAACGCGAATCTAAACATAAGACAATTTGTTATTTTTAATACCCCTATAAATATTTTTTATACTCATTTAAGAAGTGATTATATAGCCTTTAATTGACCCCTTTCTTCTTTTAAAAACTTATTTATAACCATTTTTTAATTTTTAGAATTAAAAATATTGTTATTTTAAGTCAAAAAAAAAGACTTTTTCTTTCTCGAAAAAGTCTTTCTCATTTCTTTTAATTCCATTTTTTGTATCTTTACTCATCCATCACACCATATAAAAATAGATGGATACTTTTTAACAATTCTTCTTCTTTATCAGTTGTTTCTAAATAGGTCGAGATGACAACAAATAACTGACCGACAATCCAGTCTAAACTTTCATTTACCCTTTTTATTTCAGGACTCTGCGAAAAAACATCTATAAAAGGCTGCTTATAGGATATTTTCCATAACATAAAAATCTTATATGATATTTCTTCTGATAGCATTTGCCGAATATCTCTTAACATTAGAATTAGGTTTACGGGATGCTTTCTTTGTAAAAACAAGGCCATTTCACCAATTTTCTCTTCTAAAGTCAGATTTTCTTTAGCTGAAAGGTCCCGCAAACTGCGCTCGACTTCTCGAGACAAGCGTACCATCACATTGAAATAAATTTCTTCTTTATTTTTAAAATGATAGTATAGCGCGGGTTGGCTAATATTTAATTGTTCTGTAATTTGTCGCGTGGAAGTCTCATTGTAGCCCTGTGACATAAACAATTTTTCCGCAACATCTAAAATCGCATCGTACATCTTATTCCCTTTCTATAAGCACGTTTTCCTCTTGAAAGTCCGATAAATCCTACTAGTCAAAAGTTCTCGCTGTGGTAATGGGTTGGCAAGCGTGATCGTTTTGTGATTTATTTAAGAGAATTCAATCACTTGGCTGACTTTCTTCTAATAACATATCACATATTTTTGAACCTCTCATGACTGAAGTCACGAGATTCTTAGGAACAGAACATACTTGCAAGCGTATTTCTTTA
>NZ_JBHSGT010000064.1:0-24320 GCF_042654605.1 Enterococcus eurekensis | reverse complement strand
AGCTCAGTTGGTAGTAGCGCATGACTGTTAATCATGATGTCGTAGGTTCGAGTCCTACTGCCGGAGTTTTAAACATCCAATTGTTTGGATGTTTTTTTGTTATAGTAATTAAATGGAGGGATAAAGATGAAGAAAACACAGATTTTATTCGATTTGGATGGCACAATTATTGACCCTAGCGAGGGAATCTTTAAGTCGATCTTATATTCTTTAGATAAAATGCAGTGGGAACACCCAAGTAATGACTCTTTAAAGAGCTTCATTGGCCCTCCGTTAGTTGATTCATACGTTGAGCTAGGAATGACTAAAGAAGAGGCTAATAAGGCAGTAGGCTACTATCGTGAGTTATATAGTCAAGAAGGTCTTTATCTTATGCAACCCTACACAGGAATTCAAAAAGTGCTGATAGAATTAGCAAAAACAAAAGAAATCTATCTTGCGACGTCTAAACCAGATGTTTTTGCTAAGCAAATATTGGATTACTTAAATTTTAGTCAATATTTTAAAGGAATCTATGGTGCGAATTTAGAAGGGACACGTTCAAAAAAAGCAGACGTCATTCGTTATGCTTTTGATGAATCCAAAATTGAATCATTAGAAGAGGTCGTAATGATTGGAGATCGCATGCATGATATTCTCGGTGCATCACAAAATAACATCGAATCGATTGGTGTGTTATACGGTTTTGGGGATGAGAAAGAATTGAAAAAAGCAGGTGCAACGAGAATTATTGCGGATACCTTAGATTTACTAAAAATAATTCAATAAATAACAAGTAATATCGACAAATACTATTGACATTTAGAACAAAATTCGGTATTCTAATTCTTGTGTTAGTCGAAGTACTGCCGCCTTAGCTCAGCTGGTAGAGCACCACCATGGTAAGGTGGGGGTCGTCGGTTCAAGTCCGACAGGTGGCTTTAGAATGATTATTCATTTTAAAATAACGGCACATTTAATTAAATTATTCCGGCATAGCTCAGTTGGTAGTAGCGCATGACTGTTAATCATGATGTCGTAGGTTCGAGTCCTACTGCCGGAGTCAGAAAAGAAGTATTTTCGTAATTGAAAATACTTCTTTTATTTTATTTATCTTTAGAAATTTCCAGAAGTTGATAAAGGGTTAAAGTTTGTTTTGATTGTTTATTTGTATAATAATAATCGATTGTGTCGGTTTGAATTTTTAAAATTGGTGAGGAACGATAATCAATATATAAATAACTGGTTCGATTGTTGGTGTTAAAGCGTCCAATCGCATAATTATCTGTTGCCATGCCAAAGGTCTTTGTTAATGGTCTGGGTAGTGAATCGATTAACTCAGCGGCTCGAATGGTATCAATAGGAATCGTAGAAGTTGGTGCAAAAGGTGCAGATAAAAGAATCGATTCTTGAGTTTTTTCAAACCTTATCGGGTCTGCTGTAAAATCATATAAATAAGCTGGGATGACTGTCATGAAGAAAGTAGCGACCAATAAAAGACTGGTGAAAGCCATGATTATTTTACCTGAGGTTCTACCTAAGTTAATACCAATATTCATACCGATACGGTCAGGCACAAAAAGTTTAGGATCATTGGGATTGATATAGATACCATAAGTCCAATATTGATCTTCGCCACTATAACGGAAATCGGAACTTTGCATTAAGAGGTGGTCTTGTTTTTTCCGTAAATGGTATAGATAGGCAATGATGAAAAAAATCATAAATAGTAAGAGGCAACTATAAATTACAATTAAACTATAGGCTAAAAGGCCGGATATTTGTGACATGAAAATAGGCAAGAATAACAAAGGCAACATGAGCCAGTTAATTAAAATAGTTAAAAAGGACCAACTATGTTTCGTTAAATCATTATAGACCTGATTAATTTGGGAATCGCTCGTTAAACTTTTTGCAGGAATGCGACCGATATAGTAGTAATTGACGAGCATTAGTAAGAATAGACTTGTACTACTTGCTAATAAGATGCTAGCTGTTGGAATATCGCTGACTCTCATTGTGTACCAAGCCAAAGGAAGGCTTGGGATGTAAGCTAGATACAACCAATAGACTGGAACCATTCGTTGATTTTTATTAATAATAAGGGTAGTATCAATTCGCTTAGGTATAATAAGTGACTGCCATTGATTATGTACTAGTAGCCACCTCATTTCACGAATAAAATAGATTTTACATAGATAAGTACTCGTTAGACTAGCAAATATGAGAATCCAAAAGGCTGTTAGTTGAAGAGATTCGTATGATAGAAATAATAAACTGAAACTAAGTACACTGTAAACAGCTGCTAGTTGCCATAAACGTAGCTGGTACTTGTCCGCAATTTGCTTGATCTCTGGATGGTTTAAGTATTCTTTTGGTATAGTATTTTCCAAAATGACTTGTTGATGTGGCTTACCAGCTAAACCCAATGTGAAGGCCTGTAGAACATTGATAAAGATTAACATACCGATAAATAAATAGTTCATAGTGGCTTCCTTTCTTGATCGTATTGATTGAGTATAGACTCAATATCAGTCAGTATCTTAGATGAGCTTTCTTGATGGAGTCGTCCTTGAGCGAGTAAAAAGGCTAAATCATGTAAGTATTGGGTTCTTTCAACTTCAGTAAAAGAGTCAGGCTGTGTAATCATCGCTCCTTTACGTCGATCGGTTATTAAATAGCCTTGCTCTTTTAATAACGTATAAGCCTTGGAAATGGTCATTGGATTAATACTTAGTTCATCACTCAATTGTCGAATAGAGGGCAAGTTCATACCGGGTTGAATTTTATTTTGTGCAATCCCTAAAATAATTTGTTGCTGGATTTGTTTATAAATGGGCTCGTTACTTTGTTCGTCAATTTCAAAAATCATATGATCACCTCTTTGTATTATAAAAAGTAATACAAAGATCGGAGATTGTAAATAGAAAAGAAGATTGTTTTTCAAAAAATACAAGAGTAGAATAGTTACTATGTGGGTGAAAATAGCACCAAATCAAATAAGTTTGAGAATTGAGGAGAAAAAAGTGGGATTAGTTTACGAAATGACGCATGAAGTTGCTTACTATGAATGCGATATGAATGGTCAAATGACCCCATCAATGCTCGTCGCTGTAGCCATTAAGGCTTCCGAACAGCAAAGTATGAAACTAGGCCGGGGAACTGCATATATCCATGGGTTAGGACTAAATTGGATTATTACCGAATATGAAATCCAGGTTAAACAATTACCCGTAGTCGGGCAACAATTGATTTTTAAAACAGAAGCTGTGGCTTACAACCGCTTTTTTTGTTACCGTAATTTTTGGGTCTTTAATGAGATAGGCGAGGAGCTTGTTTTAATTCAATCTATTTTTGCCCTGATGAATCAAGAAACCCGTAAAATTAGTCGGGTACAGGAATCAATTATTGCACCTTATCAAAGTGAAGCGATTAAATCGATTCGGCGGACAGCTAACTTTTTACCTCTGGATCAATATGAAGAGACGGATTTAACCATTCAGTATTACGATATTGATGAAAATCATCATGTCAATAATGCGGTTTATTTTACATGGATGTTTGCGCCTTTAGGTTTAGAATTTCTGGATAGTTATGAATTAGTCGATAGTCATATTCGTTTTGAAAAAGAAGTCGTCTATGGGGAAAATCCCCATGTTCGTTTTGAAAAAATCAATGAATGCGATAAGATGTTAACGAAGCATGAAATTATTGTGAACGATCAAGTTTGCTCACGAGGACAAATGTTGTGGCATAAAAAATAAAATTATTGTTTCTAATTTGTTAGGAGTAATTGTTTTTATGTATTTAGAGGAGTAGAATGGTTGCTGTATAACCGAAAAGAAATGAGGCATGGGGAATGACTGAAATAACAAAAGCATTAACGGAGAAATTTGCGCAAGAAATTCAAGAAAACCAACACCAAATGACATTGCAACGTGCAGTAGTCAAAAATGGGATTAAGGCATCAGCTGAAAATATCAGTGCGGCGGTCCATAATACACCTGTTTTTTCGATTGATATTAAAACAGGTAAAGTATCAAATCAAGAGCAATCAGGTCGTTGCTGGATGTTTGCTGCTTTAAATACTTTCCGTCATAAAATTTTAGCAAACTTTAATTTAAAAGAATTTGAACTTTCACAAAATTATACGTTCTTTTGGGATAAATATGAAAAAGCAAATTATTTTTATGAAAATATTTTAAAAACAGCGAATCAAGAAAGAACAAGTCGTGAAGTTGCCTTTCTATTGCAAACACCGCAACAAGATGGTGGTCAATGGGATATGATTGTTTCTATTTTTCAAAAATATGGGGCAGTACCGAAAGCTGTCATGCCTGAAAGCCGTAATTCTTCTAGTTCAAATGAATTGAATAATTATTTGAATAAGAAATTGCGTTGCGATGCGATTGCATTAAGAGAATTAGTTGAAAAAAATGTACCAATGGAAGAAATTCAATTAATCAAAGAAGGATTTTTACAAGAAGTGTATCAATTCTTAGTCATCTCTCTTGGTACTCCGCCAACAGAATTTGATTTTGAGTATCGGGATGAAAACCAAGAATATCATATAGAGCGTGGATTAACACCACAAACATTCTATGATAAGTATATTGGTGTAAATTTGGATGATTACGTGAGTATTATCAATGCGCCAACCAAAGATAAACCATATAATCGTTCATACACGGTTGATTTATTAGGAAACGTTGTAGGTGGTAAAGAAGTCCGCTATTTAAACGTTGAAATGGCAACTTTGAAAAAATTAGCAATTGCACAATTAGAGCAAGGTGAATCAGTTTGGTTTGGTTGCGATGTGGGTCAATCTTCCACTCGCGATAGTGGGATTATGGCTACTGAAGCCTTTGATGTTAATAGCTTGTTTGGAATTGATTTTGATATGACCAAAGCGCAACGTTTGGATTATGGTGAAAGTTTGATGACGCATGCGATGGTCTTAACAGGTGTCGATTTGATCGATGGGCAATCAACAAAATGGAAAGTTGAAAATAGCTGGGGCGAAAAAGTAGGGGATAAAGGATTCTTTGTTGCAAGTGATGCATGGATGGATGAATTTACCTACCAAGTTGTTATCCGTAAAGACTTATTAACTGCAGAACAACTAGCTGACTTTAACGCAGAACCGATTGTTTTAGATGCATGGGACCCAATGGGGGCTTTGGCATAATATAGATAACGATAGAAGAACACTTGACATTCAGGTGTTCTTTTTCTTGTGCGCCCTGCATGGGCAATAACTAGGCGGTGAAAGTCCGCTACAGGCTTGGCAGTAGGAACTGTTAGCGAAAGGCAAGGTGGCAATCGTGAGGTTGTAGCTGAAGGAAGCCGGACGCAAACTCCTGAACTGACGAACAGAAACTGGATATAAGGCTGAATTAGGTCGGATAAGTCTGCAAGACAAGACGAAGTCCAATACTGCCCGAAACCTATACAGTAAATCCAGCAGTTACATGGGAGGAAAGTTATTGCTCTTACCGGGGGAGGTCTTACGAGGGTGTTGTGTGAGTTAAATGATAACGAGCTAGCACAATCTTAATGGTGACATTAGGATGAATCGTAAGAAGTCAGCCGAGGTCATAGTAGTAGCCATCTGACAGGCTACGAAGGACTGAACAATAATAATCTTGAGAAATTTAGGAGGTGTGAGAAGTGCGACAATCGCAGAAAACAGAACGATCTGACTATCGTCAAAAGGATAGTGTGGAACACGAAGGATATGACGAAGTGCGTAGCACTTCTTGCGGTGAACAAACAGACCAAGATGGTGTATCAACTCTGTTTGAGAGAATCCTGTCAAGGAATAATCTCAATCGAGCTTACCTTCAAGTGGTCAGAAATAAGGGAGCAGCGGGAGTGGACGGTATGATGTACGACCAACTGCTTCCCTACTTGAAGGAGAATCGTGAGGAACTCCTGAATCAGCTTCGCGAGGGTTCGTATAAACCATCACCTGTACGGCGGGTAGAGATACCCAAATCAAATGGTGATAAGCGAAAACTGGGGATTCCCACGGTCATCGACCGTATGCTTCAACAAGCAATCAATCAAGTTTTACAACCAATATTTGAAACTGAGTTCTCCGATAATAGTTTTGGGTTTCGTCCAAAACGTAGTGCGCAGATGGCAATTATACAGGCCAAGTCGTATTACGAGCAAGGTTACAGATACGTTGTAGACATTGATATGAAAGCTTATTTTGACACCGTTAATCACGATAAACTGATGTACCTCATCGAAAAGAAAGTTCAAGATAAACAGGTCTTGTGCTTGATACGTCGTTATCTCATGAGTGGAATTATGGAAAATGGCTTGGTTCATCCTTCGGAGGAAGGGACACCGCAAGGTGGAAACCTATCACCATTGTTAAGTAATATCTATCTCAATGAATTCGATAGATTTCTTGAAGCAAGAGGTCACAAGTTCGTTCGTTACGCCGATGACTGTAATATCTACATCAGGAGTAAACGAGCGGGACATCGAGTGATGAGTAACGCCATCAACTTTCTGGAAGGCGAACTGAAGCTCACTGTCAATCGTGAAAAGAGCGCGGTAGGAAGTCCCTTGAAACGAAAGTTTCTGGGATTTTGTATCCACCCAACGAAGAAAGGTGTTAAGATTCGTCCCCACAATAAAGCCAAAATAACGGTGAAACAGAAATTGAAGAGAATCACAAAGCGTAACCGTGGGCGAAGTGTGGCAGTTCTATTCAAGGAAATCAAACAGCTGATGAATGGTTGGATAAACTATTATGGCATTGGTGAAATGAAGGGGTTCATGAATGAACTGAACGGATGGTTGAAGCGTAGAATCCGACAATACATCTGGAAACAATGGAAATATCCACGAACCAGAAGAAGAAATCTGATGTTGTTAGGAATCGATAAGCACAAAGCGTACAAGTGGTCGAATACTAGGAAAGGCTATTGGAAGATAGCCATGAGTCATATCCTCCATCACTCGCTTACAGACAAAGAACTGGTATCTCGAGGATATATGGATATATCCTTGAAATACCAGTTCGTACACTCAAATTATTGAACCGCCGTATACGGGTCCGTACGTACGGTGGTGTGAGAGGGGTGCGAACCTATGCGTTCGGACCTCTACTCGATTTTTAGTCGCAATGCTCTACGCTTTTTCGATTTTTTGGAGAATTTTTTTCGGCTAAAAGTATTCGAACCTCTTGAGTTTCAAGAATAGTGTTGGTATTATTTTAAGTTATAGAGGAGGTGTCTCGATGATTAAGGCAATTTTCTTTGACGTCGATGGAACGTTATTGTCTCGTAATGGTCGTGTTAGTCGAAGTACGAAACGGGCAATTTCACTTGCTCAAAAAAACGGCGTATTATGTGGTGTTTCTACTGGGCGTGGTCCAAGAAGTTTACGACGTATTGTAAAAGATTTGAATTTAGATATGTTTGTAACCTATAATGGGCAACTTGTCTATGACCAACATAAAATGATTTATGCCCATCCATTTGAAAAAAGAGTGATTGATGAAATCGTCACTTATGCGAATCAAAACTCGCGACAACTTCTTTTTGGTAGTTTAAAACAGGTTGAAGGTAGTTTAACGATGCGGATTGGTGAGTCTGGCTTTATTCGTCGTTTTATCCGTTTTGTACCTAAAAACTTTCCAGTTCGAACGGTTAAATTAGCTTTACAAAAATTTAGTCCTAATCGAAGAAAAGAACGGTATTCAAATTTGGCGATTTTTGAAGAGCCAATTTATCAATGTATGATGTTTGGTGCAGAATACGAAAATGAAAAATTAATCAAGGCTTTGCCCAACTGTGATTTCCAACGTTCGAATCCTTATACAGTGGATCTTGTTCCTAAAGGTGGATCCAAAGTTCAAGGTATTCAGCATTTTTTAGCAGATAAAGGATTAACGTTTGAAGAAACGATGGCCTTTGGCGATCATTTAAATGATATTGAGATGTTGAAAATCGTTGGAATAGGTGTCGCGATGGGAAATGCGCAACAAGGGACAAAAGAAATTGCGGATTTTGTCACTGATAGCCATCAACACCAAGGGATTGAAAAGGCATTGAAATATTTTAAAGTAATTTAAAAGGGAGTGATAAGATGCAACCATTTGAGATGACAGAAACGTTTCATCGTATTTTTGATAATAACCGCCCAGAGCAGCCCACCCCTTTTTCGAAAGAACAGGTTCAAAATCGAGTAGGTTTCAAAGTGGAGGAACTAGTTGAATTGCTTTATGCGTCAAGTCAAGCGGGAACGAATGTTTTTGATGATGCGGTTGCGGCGATGCATCAGGCAATTGATCAAGCAAAATTGAAAATTTTAGCTAAAGATGAAGCGGTTGACGATGTACTAGTGCAGCAAGTTGACGCTTTAACGGACTTATTGTATTTTACTTATGGCTCTTTTTCATTGCTCGGAGTTGACCCACAGCCAATATTAGAAATTGTTCATCAAGCCAATATGGGGAAAATTTTCCCAGATGGTAAACCGCATTATGATCCTGTGACACATAAGGTTTTAAAGCCGTTAAATTGGGAGCAAGATTATGCGCCCGAGGAAAAGATTAAAGCCGAAATCAAGCGACAAACAAAGAGCAAGCAGAATTGACGAAGTGTCGAGCTGCTTGCTCTTTAAATTATTCAGATTATTCGAAGAAAGTATAGTAAAGGCTACGAATCGCATCTTTTTCACGTTCTTTGTGGATTCCAAACATAAAACTGACCTCAGATGAACCTTGGTTAATCATTTCTAAGTTGATATTTTTGCGAGCCAGAGCGGCTGTACTTTCAGCCATACTACCAACACGTTGCTTCATTCCTTCACCTACAACAACCACAAGTGATAAGTCATGGGTGATACGCAATTCATCTGGATTAATTTCATAGGCGATTTTACGTAAAAGTTCTTCTTCTGTTTCTTCATTGAGTTGTTCGGAACGGAAAATAATTGATAAATCATCAATTCCAGAAGGCATGTGCTCATAGTTTAAATCGAAATCACGGAAAATTTCAAGAATACGTAAAGTAAAACCAACTTCCTTATTCATTAAATACTTACTTAGATAAATCATTGAAAATCCTTCATCACTACTGATTCCAACAACGGGTCTCTCTAAGTTCGTCCTCTCAGTTACGATTTGTGTACCTGGATGACTTGGATTATTCGTGTTTTTGATGACTACAGGAATACTTGCCTGGAAACAAGGCATTAAGGCTTCCTCGTGGAAAACAGAGAAACCAGCATAAGCCAATTCACGCATTTCACGATAGGTCAATTCAGCAATGGTTTCGGGCTCGTGAATGTAGCCAGGGTGAGCCGCATAAATTCCGTTCACATCAGTAAAGTTTTCATACAAACTCGCGCGAAGACCGCGGGCAACAATTGCACCTGAGATATCTGAACCGCCACGTGAGAAAGTACATATTTGGCCATTCTCAGTGTATCCAAAGAAACCAGGAATGATTAGAATTTCTTTTGCGTGACGCCATTCATAAATTTTTTTGTAAGCTTTCGTTAAAATATGTGCATTTTGCGGTTCATTCGTAACGACAATTCCAAGTTCTTTAGGATTAATATAGCGCGCAGGAATTCCTGATGCTTGGCAAATGCTTGCTATCAACTTAGCATTATTATTTTCCCCAGCAGATAAAATTTCATCTAAAAAGTAGGAATTATCTGTGATAGGTAATGTTGCTAATGTTTGAAGCGATTCTAAAATATCAGCTAAAACGGCGCTATCTATCCCAAAAGGTGCAGCAATCTCAGCGTACCGTTGGTAAATGGCATCAATGGTAGCGAACGTTTCTTTGTTTGTGATACAAGCATCATAGAGGTCAATCAATAAATCAGTGACTTTTCGATCATTAGACGCACGTTTCCCAGGAGCAGAAACTACAACGAAGCGTCTTTTATCGTCATCTTTAATAATTTGTATTACCTTTTTTACTTGCTCAGCCGACGCTAGCGAGCTTCCCCCGAATTTAATAACTTTCATTTCTAATCCTCTTCCAATCAAATTTTAAGTTTCCTTCTCCCTATTATACAGATAATTCGAAAAATTTCATGAAATTTTGCTATTATTTTCTATTTTTTTATTACTTCTTTTAAAATTGGCTATTTGAGGTAATAATTTTATTTTTTTGTCTATTCTTAGTGCTTGAAATATTTGTTTGTGCTATAATTTATGGTAGATGCTTTTTTATGGTAGAAAATTACAGCTGAATAATGATGAAAGTAATTTGTGTCTGACACAATTGATTATTAATAAATGAACACTGGAGTAAAATGGAGGAACTTTGAATGCAGAGTCAAGTTATTATCGGAGCCGTCATTGCCATAGTCGTTGTGGTTGCCGTATTATATGGAGTCGGCTTTTTTATGCGAAGAAAGAACCAAGAACGACTGAACTTATTAGAAAAGCGTAAAGAAGAGCTTTTTGATTTGCCCGTTATTGAAGAAGTAGACGATGTGAAAAAAATGCATCTTGTCGGACAAAGTCAAAATACTTTTAGAGAGTGGAGTCAAAAATGGACCGATATTTCAACAAGTTCGTTTGCTGAATTAGAAAGTCAAATTTTTGAAGTTGAAAGTCTGAATGAATCATTTAGATTTTTAAAAGGAAAAGCAGCTGTTGATGAAGCAGAATTAACGATTAGTGAAATGGAAGAAGAAGTTAAAAACATTCGCCAAGGCTTGAAAGAGCTTCGTGAAAGTGAAGAACGCAATTCTTTACAAGTTCAACAAGCGTTAGATGTTTACGAAGATTTGAAGAAAAACTTAAGAGAACAAGGTGCGCTTTATGGACCAGCTTATGCTGAGCTACAAAAACAAGTAAAGAACATTGAAATTGAGTTTACCCAATTCGTAACATTGAATACTTCTGGTGATCCAGTTGAAGCCCGCGAAGTTTTAGATACCGCAGAAGGACACACATATGAGCTACAAGATTTAATGGCTCGTATTCCAGTTGCCTATGAGGAACTAAATAAAACATTCCCTTCTCAATTAAAAGAAATTAAAGAAGGCTACGCAAAACTAATTGAAGAAAAATATCAATTCCCTGAAGAAAACTTTGAGAATGAAATTCATCGTGTTGCTCGTCGTGTCGAGTCATCAATGTCGGATTTAGAAAAAGCAGAAATTTCAGCTGTTGAAGTCGCAAATCGTGACACTGCCCAAGAAATCGATACATTGTACTCAGTCATGGAACGAGAAATTGATGCGAAAAAATATGTTCTTAAAAATCGTACAATTATTGAAGATTACATTGAGCATTCAATTAAAAATAATCGTCAACTATTGATCGAACTTGACCATACGTCTCAAAGCTATACGTTAAATCGTAATGAATTAGGTCGTGTGCGTGGATTCCAAACAGAGATTGATGCGATTGTTCGTCGAATTGAAGAACTTACGCCTAAATTAGATGCAAGTGAAGTGCCTTTTTCAGAAGTTCAAGATTTTTACAAAGAGTCTTATCATATTTTAGATGATGTTGAAAATCAGCAAGTTGAAATTGATGATTCCTTGAGAGAATTGAGAAAAGATGAAAAAGTAGCGCAAGAAAAAATTGAGACCTTTGAGTTTAAATTGCGTAATTTAAAACGTTATGTTGAAAAACAACGCTTGCCAGGCTTACCAGGTGATTACTTGGAATTCTTTTTCCTAGTAACTGATCGAGTAGAAGACTTAGGGAAATCATTGAATCGTATTCGAATCAATATTGAAGAAGTTAATAAGCTAGTTGCGATTTGTGAAGACGAATTAAAAATGCTTGATACTCGTACGAAAGAGTTAGTTGATGCCGCAGCCTTAACGGAGCAATTGATGCAATACGCAAACCGTTATCGCCATTCAAATCCTGAAATTAAAGCAGCAATTCAACATGGTTTAGTCTTGTTTAACGATGAGTATCGTTATCAAGACGCACTTGATACGATTGCAACAAGTTTAGAACGAGTTGAACCAGGTGCTTTTGAACGTTTAGAGAAATTTTACTTTAAACACCAAGATTTAGTTTAAGCAAAACGATAATCAAAGAAGCTATGACAAATACGTCATAGCTTCTTTTTTCGAGTGGGTTTTAGGAGCCACAAAACGCTTTAATTACAGCCTCTTATTGAAACGGCGTAATGGAAGCTGTGTCTCGGTAATAAGCTAGAATCGAATAGAAAGAAGAACACTTTCTTTCGCTTCTGTGCTTATTACTCGCCACAAAACGCTTCAATTACAGCCTCTTATTGAAACGGCGTAAACTGAGCTGCTCTTCAGAAATAAGTTGATCTGTAAAAAAATGAAAGAGCCATTTATTTTCCAGATACGTCCTTATTTATCGGAGCAAACCGCTCATTTTACAGCCTCTTACTGAAACGGCGTAAACTGAGCTGCTCCTCAGAAATAAGTTGATCTGTAAAAAAATGAAAGAGCCATTTATTTTCCAGATACGTCCTTATTTATCGGAGCAAACCGCTCATTTTACAGCCTCTTATGAAACGGCGTAATGGAAGCTGTGTCTCGGTAATAAGCTAGAATCGAATAGAAAGAAGAACACTTTCTTTCGCTTCTGTGCTTATTACTCGCCACAAAACGCTTCAATTACAGCCTCTTATTGAAACGGCGTAAACTGAGCTGCTCATCAGAAATAAGTTGATCTGTAAAAAAATGAAAGAGCCATTTATTTTCCAGATACGTCCTTATTTATCGGAGCAAACCGCTCATTTTATCGCCTCTTACTTGAAAGGTTGTGGTGGAATCGTTATAATGAGTAAGAATTTAGACAGAGAGGATCTTTTTAATGATTTATTTTGATCACAGTGCAACATCCCCGATTTATCCCGAATCACTGAATACTTATGTACAAACGAGTCAACGGATTTTTGGTAATCCTTCAAGTTTACATGAATTAGGAAACCAAGCGCATCGCCTATTACAAAGAGCCCGTGAACAGGTAGCTGATTATTTATCTGTTAGTCCAAAGGAAATTTTTTTTACGAGTGGTGGAACAGAAGGAAATAATTGGGTCATTAAAGGAACAGCTTTAGCGAAAAAATCATTTGGAAAACATGTGATTTTATCCAGTATCGAACACCCTTCAGTAACGGAAAGTGCGAAGCAATTAACAGCGCTTGGTTTCGAACTCAGCTACGCACCAGTGAATGCTCAAGGTGTTGTAGACGTTACGGCGTTAGAAAAATTAATACGTAAAGACACAATTTTAGTATCAATTATGGCTGTTAATAATGAAATTGGAGCAATTCAACCGATTAAAGACATTAGTCAAGTCTTGGCGTCTTATCCAAGTATTCATTTTCATGTTGATGCGGTACAAAGTGTGGGACACGTCGATACAAAGGGTTGGTTGACACCACGTGTTGATTTTGCGACTTTCTCTGCACACAAATTTCATGGGCCAAGAGGGGTTGGCTTTATTTTTTGGCGTCATGGCCGTAAATTAGCCCCACTTTTAACTGGTGGTGGTCAAGAAAATAATGAAAGAAGTAGTACCGAAAATTTGGCAGGAATTGTCGCTATGGCTCGTAGTTTACGCTTAACATTAGAAAAGAAAGCCGAAGCACCAAATAAAGTCGAACAATTAAAAAACACCTTGGTAGATGCTTTATCTTCATATGAAAGAGTTACGATTTTTTCTCAAAAAGAGAATTTCGCACCACATATTTTATGTTTTGGCTTAAAAGGAATTCGTGGAGAAGTTTTGGTTCATGCTTTTGAAGAAAAAGCGATTTACTTATCAACGACTAGTGCTTGTTCAAGTAAAAAACAACAAGTTCGTGGAACATTGGCCGCAATGAACGTTCCGAATCACCTTTCAACGACAGCGGTTCGAATTAGTTTGGATCAAAGCAATACGATGGTGGAAGTTGAGCAGTTCTTAACCGTTTTCAATCAGTTATATCAGAAATTCTCAAAAATTAACTAAGGAGCAAACTTGTGAAATATACAGAAATTATGGTTCGTTATGGTGAACTTTCAACCAAAGGAAAAAATAGAAATACGTTTATTAATCGTTTGGCATCAAATGTAAAAAAAAGTTTAGTTGATTTCCCAAACGTCAAAGTTAAAGCAGAAAGAGATCGTATGCACTTACTGTTAAATGGAGAAGATAGTACTAAAATCATTCCATTATTAACAAAAGTTTTTGGGATTCAAAATTTTTCTCCGAGTATTCGTGTAGAAAAAGATATCGAAGTAATTAAAGAAATGGCACAAACAATTATGCGCGAAATTTATACGGGAGAAGAAACGTTTAAAATTACAGCCAAACGTAGTGATCATGATTTTATTCAAGACAGTAACGAATTAAACTTAACGCTAGGTAACGCCATATTTGATATTTTCCCCAATATTAAAGTGAAAATGAAACAGCCTGATATTAATTTACGTTTAGAGATTCGTATGGATGGTGCTTATTTATCCTATGAAACAGTTCAAGGCGCAGGTGGTTTACCAGTCGGAACAGCGGGCAAGGGTATGTTGATGCTTTCTGGCGGGATTGATTCACCGGTTGCAGGCTACTATGCGATGAAGCGTGGAGTAGAAATAGAAGCCGTTCACTTTGCTAGTCCACCATATACGAGTGAACAAGCTTTACAAAAAGCCAAAGATTTAACGAAAAAACTAACACCTTATGTTGGAAGTATCCAATTTATTGAAGTGCCTTTTACAGAGATTCAAGAAGAAATCAAAAATCACGCGCCTCAAGGTTACTGGATGACGATTACGCGTCGTATGATGATGCGTCTAACAGATTTGATTCGTGAAAAGCGTAAAGGTTTAATTATTGTTAATGGTGAGTCGCTTGGACAAGTTGCTTCACAAACGCTACATAGTATGGTGGCGATTAATGAAGTGACAACAACCCCAATTATTCGGCCAGTTTCAACGATGGATAAGTTAGAGATTATTGAAGTTGCGCAAAAAATTGATACATTTGAACTATCGATTTTACCATTTGAAGATTGTTGTACAATTTTTGCCCCACCACAACCAAAAACACGCCCGCGTTTAGATAAAGTCCATCAATATGAAGAACGTTTAGATATTGATGGAATGCTGACACGTGCAATGGAAGCATTAAAGATTACAGAAATTTCAGCGAGCCAAGTGGAAGACGATTTTTCTGATTTACTTTAATGGAAGAGCGTCATTCGCAGGATTAAAAAATCTCACCTGACTGAACAAGCTTAAGGATGTAAAAGCTTGAGCTTGCATAGTCAGGTGTTTTGTTTTGTGAAAAAACAAACAAAAAGTGGTTGCAGAATGATTTTGTTCATGTTATCATGTGAATATATGAACAAAGGGAGTGGAGTACGTGGAACCAAAAGAACTTAAAAAGTTGCCTAAAGCAACAGCTAAACGTTTACCACTATATCTACGAAATCTGAAAATACTTGAGTCAAATAATGTGACGAGAATCAAATCACGTGAATTTGCTGAAATTACCCAAGTACCTTCAGCAACCATCCGTCGAGATTTTTCTTATTTAGGCGAATTAGGTCGTAGTGGATATGGGTATGAAGTGCCTTTTTTAATTGAAGTTTTTAGTGAATTATTGGCAACCGATGAGAAGAAACGAATCGCTTTAATTGGTATGGGAAATCTAGGGAAAGCTTTACTAAACAATAATTTTAGAAGAAATGAAAATTTAAAAATTACATGCGTGTTTGATAATGACCCGGAATTAATTGGCACCTATTATCAAGGTTACTATGTGCATGGAATGGACGAATTGAAAGAAGTCGTTCAAGAACATAACATTACCGTAGCGATAACAACTGTACCAAGTCATAGTTCACAAGAAGCAGTCGATGTGATCGTTGAAGGGGGCATTACTGCTATTTTGAATTTTGCACCTGATCGTGTAATCGTACCTTCAAACGTAAATATTCGTTACATTGATTTAACAACGGAACTATTAACCTTAATTTTCTTTGATAATGAATACCACTATAGACCTTCAGCGTTTCTAACGGGTATTTAATTGACAATCAAAAAACTTCATTGTAAAATGTAGCAAGACGTTGAACAAGAGGAGTAACTAATTGCAATTGTTTTAAGAGAGAAAGTTTATGGTGGGAGACTTTCAACGATGATTAGTGAAGGTAGCTTGGGAGTTTTTGATTTGAACAAGAGTAGAATCAAACGAGTCGTGATCGTTAACTCACGCTATGAGAGGTAGAGTCAATCTACAATTTAGGTGGTACCGCGTATTTACGTCCTAAGATGTGTTAAAACATCTTAGGACTTTTTTTATTGGATTTAGGAGGATGAGAAAATGACTAAGAAAGAACTATCAACGAAGTATCAACCGCAAGAAGTTGAAGCTGGTCGTTATGAAGCTTGGTTAGAAAAAGATTTGTTTAAACCAAGTGGCAACAAGGAAGCAAAACCATATTCAATCGTAATTCCACCGCCAAACGTGACAGGGAAACTACATTTAGGTCATGCTTGGGATACGGCATTACAAGATATTATTATTCGCCAAAAACGGATGCAAGGTTACGATACATTATGGTTACCAGGAATGGACCATGCGGGAATTGCGACACAAGCCAAAGTAGAAGAAAAATTAAGAGAACAAGGGATTAGTCGTTATGACCTTGGTCGCGAAAAATTTGTCGAAGAAGTATGGAGCTGGAAAGAAGAGTACGCTGGACATATTCGTGAACAGTGGGCAAAATTAGGTTTATCACTTGACTATAGCCGTGAACGTTTTACATTAGATGACGGTTTATCAGAAGCGGTTCGTAAAGTCTTCGTGACACTCTACGAAAAAGAATTAATTTATCGTGGTGAATACATCATTAACTGGGATCCCCAAGCTAAAACGGCCCTGTCTGATATTGAAGTGATTCATAAAGACATTGAAGGTGCGTTTTATCATATGTCTTATCCATTAGCAGATGGTTCTGGTGTGGTGAAAATTGCAACAACTCGTCCAGAAACCATGTTAGGGGATACTGCAGTTGCTGTACATCCGGAAGATGAGCGCTATAAAGATTTAATTGGTAAAATGGTTGTTTTACCGTTAGTCAATAAAGAAATTCCCGTTATCGCCGATGATTATGTTGATATGGAATTTGGAACAGGGGTTGTAAAAATTACACCAGCTCATGATCCAAATGACTTTGAGGTCGGTAATCGACACAATTTACCCCGTGTTAACGTAATGAATGATGATGCAACAATGAATGATTTAGCAGGTATCTATGCTGGTATGGATCGTTTTGCAGCTCGTAAACAAATTGTAAAAGACTTAGAAGCAATCGGTCGTTTAGATAAAATTGAAAAAATGATTCATAGTGTAGGACACTCAGAACGTACTGGCGTCGTTGTTGAGCCCCGTTTATCAACACAATGGTTTGTTAAAATGAAACCACTAGCTGAAAAAGCAATTGCGAACCAAGAAACAGAAGATGCTGTTAATTTTTATCCGCCGCGCTTTAATCAAACATTCTTACGTTGGATGGAAAATATTCATGATTGGGTTATTTCGCGTCAATTATGGTGGGGACATCAAATTCCCGCTTGGCACCATAAAGAAACCGGTGAAGTTCATGTTAGCATGGAAGCCCCAACTGATATTGAAAATTGGGTACAAGATCCAGACGTGTTAGATACTTGGTTTAGTTCAGCACTATGGCCATTTTCTACGATGGGTTGGCCAGATGAATCAAGTGAAGATTACCAACGTTACTTCCCAAATAACACATTAGTAACAGGATACGATATTATCGCTTTTTGGGTAAGTCGTATGATCTTCCAAAGTTTAGAGTTTACGGATAAACGTCCATTTGAAAATGTTTTAATTCACGGTTTAATTCGTGATGAAGAAGGCCGTAAGATGAGTAAATCACTTGGTAACGGAATTGATCCGATGGAAGTGATTGAACAGTATGGTGCCGATGCGCTTCGTTGGTTCTTATCAAATGGCTCATCGCCTGGTCAAGACGTTCGTTTCAGTTATGAAAAAATGGATGCAGCATGGAACTTTATTAACAAAATTTGGAACGCTTCACGTTTTGTTTTAATGAACATTGAAGACTTAGAGTTGAGTGATTTGAGTTTAGAAGGCGAAAAAACAGTTGCCGATCGTTGGATTTTAAGCCGATTAAATGAAACAATTGAAAAAGTCACTACTTTATTTGAACGTTTTGAATTTGGTGAAGCTGGTCGTCAACTTTATAACTTCATTTGGGATGATTTTTGTGACTGGTATATTGAGATGAGTAAAGAAACACTTTACGGTGAAAATGAAGTGGCAAAAACAATGAACAAGAGTGTTTTAGTTCACGTACTTGATCAAAGTTTACGATTACTTCATCCAATTATGCCATTTGTAACCGAAGAAATTTGGAGTAAATTACCACATGAAGGGGAATCATTAGTTGTCGCTAAATACCCAGTGGTTCATGAAGAATGGTTGGATGAAAAAGCAACAACAGGAATGGAAACACTAAAAGAATTAATCCGTTCCGTTCGTAATATTCGTGCAGAAGTGAATACACCACTTTCAAAATCAATCACATTATTAATCCAAACACATGATTCAGCGATTGAACAATTCTTATTAGAAAACAAAAACTACATTGAACGTTTCTGTAATCCAGAAGAACTAGTGATTTCTAGTACGATTGAAGCACCAGAAATGGCGATGTCAGCCATCTTAACTGGTGCAACAATTTATTTACCATTAGCTGATTTGATTAATATTGAGGAAGAAATTGAACGTTTAAATAAAGAGTTAGCTAAATGGACGCAAGAAGTGAAACGTGTTCAAGGCAAACTATCAAACGAACGTTTTGTTTCGAATGCACCTGATGAAGTCGTTGCACAAGAGCGTGCGAAAGAAGCAGATTATTTAGAAAAACAAGCGTCAGTTATTGCACGAATTGATCAATTAAAGAATCAATTATAAGCTAAATATTTTAAAAAAGAATCTTCTTGATTATGAGAAGATTCTTTTTTGTGCCTAATCATTTAAAAATAGGTTAAAAATAGTCGATATAAAATAACAAGAGGCACAGGGAATCATTCGATAACTCTTGCGAAATTTTCAGTTGAAATTAAACTGGAAATGCTTCACCTGATAAGTTGTTTTATTTAATGATTGAAGGATTTAGTCATTTGTAATGTTGGATAAGGTTTATTTATTTTCAAGAAAGGATTATAAAAGTGCAAAAGAAAAGTATTCCCACTATTAGTCCGTTACTAAAGATTTTTATTTTATTCGTGTTCGTTGCGATATCTGGATTAAGTATTTATACCGTAGCCGAAACGGTGAAAGAATCAAACTTGAAGGAGCAGTTAGTTGTCGAACAGGATAAATTAACGAATCAAGTCGTTCAACTGTTGAATGAAGAAATATTAGAACAACAGACCATCGCAGAAACACAAAAAGTATTGACTGATTTAACCGATTCGATGGATAGGTTAGAAGCTAAAACAGAAAAATTATCGAAAGAAAACCAGTTGATTTTACCAAGCGACAAGTAGAAATGAAGGCAGCTGTCGATACGTGGTACGCTAAAAATCAAACGAATTACTCTATGAAAAATTATCAGAGATTTGAAAAATTAGTCAAAGCAGTAACGCCAACTTCTGTTAGAAAAAAATACGAGAAACCATTAGCTGAGTTTAAAACAGCGGTAGATAATAAAATTAAAAAAGAAAAAGCCGAAGAGGAAGCGAGACAAGAAGCGTTAAAACAAAAAAAATGACTTCGCTTATTGGAAATCAGGTAGTAGGCGATTCACGTATGGCCTCAAATGAAACCAATGTAGACTCCGATGTCCCACAATCAAATACGGTTTCGCAAGAAAAACAACAACCGACAGAAAGTCCAGTCCCACCGGTTACACAAGCACCAGTTTCAAGAACGGATGGCTTTAATTTTAAAGGGCATCACTTTGACTTGAGTTCTTTTTCAGGATTGGGCATGGTGCCTCAGTGGACGTCTTACATCTATCAATGGACAGACGATCCCTCGCATTACTTAATTGAAAAGGCGAGTAATGCAGGTAATGCGATTTGGTCAGTTGGTATCGGTGATCAGGTTGTGATTAATGGTCAAACGTATACAGTATTTAATCAGATGAGTAATGTCGTTAATGATGACTCAGCCTATGGCATTTTTAAAATCACATGGTGCGACTGTCACATGGCAGACATGTGATTACGCAGATCCCAATTCGACATTAACGATTTGGTTTGCAGCGTAAAAAATTAAGACAACAGTAAGAGTCATTCGTACAATTTCTTGAAAAAGCGGGGTTGTGTAAGAAAAGGCTGCTTACTGTTTTTTTAACAATGACTTTGGCAAGACATTTGGTATAATAGCCATGAGGTGAAGAAAATGTCAAAAACAATTGAAGAGTCAATTGAATGGATTCATAGTCGTTTACCATTCGGCATGCGTCCAGGTTTGGAACGAGTCGAAGCATTATTGGCACTTGTTGATTATCCAGAAAAAAAAGTGCCGATGATTCATATTGCAGGCACCAACGGCAAAGGTTCGACCGTTAGTTATTTAAAGAATATGCTGCAAGAAATGGGTTTAAAGGTCGGAAGTTTTACTTCGCCATATATTGAAACATTTAATGAGAGAATAACAATCAATCATGATTTTATTTCAGATAAGGCATTAATCGCTTTAGTTGAAAAATATCAACCACTAGTTGAAAAACTTGATCAAGATGAGCAGTTAAAAGGGATTACTGAATTTGAACTTTTAACAGTCATGGGCTTTGATTATTTTTCCAAAGAAGCAGTTGATGTGGCTTTAATTGAGGTTGGGCTAGGCGGCTTACTGGATTCAACCAATGTGATTTCGCCCATTTTGACGGGAATTACGACAATTGGTATGGATCATACGGATATTTTAGGAGAAACAATTGAAGAAATTGCTTTTCAAAAAGCTGGAATTATTAAGCCGAATGTGCCATTAGTTACTGGTAATATTGAAGAAAAAGCGCTCACCGTAATCGACGAGCGTGCCCAAACATTAAATGCTCCAACGACTCGCTTACATCAAGAATATGAAGTGACCTACCAACACCCAGCAGCACAATGGGGCGAGGTTTTTGATTTTTCGAATCACGAAGGACTAATTAAAGATTTAAGAACACCACTTTTAGGAGCCCATCAAGTGGAAAATGCCGGACTAGCGATTGCTCTTCTTTTTGCCTATTGTCAACAACAGCAAATCAACGTCCAACATAAATGGATTCGTGAGGGGCTAGCTAAAACGACTTGGCCTGCCCGTATGGAAAGAATTAGTGAAGAGCCGTTAATTATTTTAGATGGTGCGCATAATGACCATGCGATGACTCGTTTAGTTGACAATTTGAAAAAAGAATTTAAAGGTCGGAACATCTTTATTTTGTTTTCAGCTTTAGAAACAAAAGATATTTCCAATATGCTAAATCAGTTAACAAAAATACCGAAGAGTAAAGTGCTAATTACGACTTTTGATAATCCACGTGCAATTCGCTTAGAAAAAAATTACGAAGCACAAAATTCTAAAAAATTGTCCGTTGCTTCTTTATGGCAAGTTGGCTTTTCAGAATTATTAGAACTGGTAACCGATGATGATGTGATTTTAATTACTGGGTCTCTTTACTTTGTCTCGGAAGTAAGAAAATATTTGAAAAATTTAAAAGGAGAGCATCAATGAAAACATATCAGGGCGTTATTTTTGACTTAGATGGATTATTGTTTGATACGGAGAAGCTTTATTATCAAGCGACACAAGAAATTGCCGATAAAATTGGATTAAACTATTCAGAAGAAATTTATCATCGATATATTGGGATTAGCGATGAAGAGCTATGGACAATTTACCATGAAATGTATGATCCTTTAATCGGGGAACAGGCAGTGAACGATTTCATTTCGACAATTTTTAATTTAACGATTGATTTATTTGAAGCAGGAGAAGCAGATTTAAAAGAGGGTGTTTTAGAATTATTGGATTATTTAAACGAAAAAGAAATGCCTAAAATGATTGCTTCTAGCAATCAACGACGATTGATTGATATTTTATTAGATAAAAATAAGATTACACATGAGTTTGAAACCGTGATTTCTTTTGAAGATGTGAAGCGGGCAAAACCGGATCCTGAAATTTTTGAAAAAGCTCACCAGTTCTTAGTAATGCCTAAAAAAGAGTTGTTAATTCTAGAAGACTCTAAAAACGGTGTATTAGCGGCGCATGCGGCCGGCATCGATGTTGTAATGATTCCTGATTTAGTTGCACCGTCTTCTGAAGTTAAAGCAAAAGTGGTTGAAATTTTCCCTAGTCTGACAGCTATTCCATCTTTTTTAAATAAGTAAAATCATCCTTTGCGTATCTTAGTAATAAGAATGCGTAAAGGAGTTTTTTTTATGATAGAAGAAAAAAGATCGGTTATTCCTCAAAGTTCAATGCCTAGAGAAAGGCTGGTTGATTATGGGGCCGAGGCTTTATCGAATCAAGAATTATTAGCGATTTTATTACGTACCGGTTCAAGACCCTATAATGTGATGGAGTTATCAGGTTTAATCTTAGCTGAATTTCCGAGTCTTTATGATTTAAAAGCAGCCAGTTTAAATGAGTTACAGCAAATTCGAGGCGTTGGAGAGATACGTTCGATTGAATTAAAAGCGATGATGGAGTTAGGGAGTCGCATTCATCAATCTTTGCAACCAAAATATGGAAAAATTCGCTCAAGTACCGATTTAGCAATGCAATTAATGGAAGAATTAAAAGATTATCAACAAGAACATCTGTTGTGTTTGTATTTAAATACGAAAAATGAAATTGTCCATCGCCAGACGTTATTTATTGGTTCGCTAAATCAAAGTATTGCACACCCAAGAGAGATTTTTAGGGGAGCCGTCCGTCATAGCGCGGCTCGCATCATTATTGTTCACAATCATCCGAGTGGTGATCCGACTTCTTCAGCCAATGATCGGGAATTTACCAAACGTTTAAAAGCCTGTGGTGAAATGATGGGGATTGAGCTTTTAGACCATTTAATAATTGGACATGAAACATATGTCAGTTTGCGAGAGGAAGGCTTTTGGGAGCGCTTATAAAATATTCGAAAGTCATCGATAGTAGGTTGCAAAGTTGGTTACTTACGTGTAAAATAGAAGATGTAATTTTGTTTCGCAAGTAGGAGTTAAAGCAATCTTGATTTGACCTCTATGTGTATGACGAGCAAAGCTTACAATTATTATTGTGCGCAAAGCACTAGGAGGTTATATTCATGGAAAATGGAACAGTAAAATGGTTTAACGCAGAAAAAGGATTTGGTTTTATTTCTCGCGAAGACGGTAGCGATGTATTCGTACATTTCTCAGCAATCCAAGGTGAAGGATTCAAAACTTTAGAAGAAGGCCAAGCAGTAACATTTGATGTTGAAGATTCAGATCGTGGTCCTCAAGCAACAAACGTTAACAAAGCTTAATTAAACTCATCCAAAAGAGTTATGACAGGAAACTGTCATAACTCTTTTTTTGAGATGTATAAAAAAGAAACTTGATCAAATGATCGGTTGTATAATATTTGGTGTTGATGGAAAAATCTCATAGAGATTTTCTTTCGGCACTTTTTTTATTTTTCCAAACAAAAAGAGGCCTCAAACTGATAAAATGTAGTCGTCTAAAACAAACACAAATCAGGAGTGAAGCCTCATGGACAATAATACTAGAAAAATGCTTGGATTAACAGATGAAAATATTACTTTCCCAGAAAATTGGTTGAAGGATACGAAAATAAAAGGTGTCACTGCTCAATTAATTAGTGGATCCCTGACTTATAATCCGACTCATTGCGAGAAATGCGGGAGAAAAAATCAAGGTGAAATTGTTAAGAACGGAACAAAAACCACTCGTACTCAAATGGCTTTATTCCGTAACACGTTAACCTATTTAGAGCTGAAACGCTCACGGTTTCTTTGTCGTAATTGCGGACAAACCTTCATGGCACAAACCCCAATTGTCGCACGTCATGATCATTTGGCAAAGGAGTTGAAATATCAAATTCTTTTAGAATTAGCTCAAGTTAGTTCTCGTAAGTCGATTGCTCAGCGATACTTTGTATCGGATATCACTGTTTTAAGAATTCAAGAAGAACTGGCAAAAACGTATCATAAAAGCTATCAAACGATACCACAGGTTCTTTGTGTCGATGAATTCAAATCAATGAAGTCTTGTGAAGGCGCAATGAGCTTCATCTGTGTTGACGGGACAAATAACCGTTTATTTGAGGTACTAGAAGACCGTAGGCTTGATAAACTCGTTCAATACTTCATGCGTTTCCCCAGAAA